>JACKPC010000001.1:1200000-1500000 GCA_024233835.1 Leptospiraceae bacterium | reverse complement strand
CAACAGCTTTTTTAAGCTCTTCGATAAGGACACCATCCGCTTCGAGTTCTTTGATAATGGCGGTTTTTCTTTCTACAGAGTTCCACTTTTTCAAGAAAGCTTTGAGTGTTTTGAATTTCTTCTGGATGATAGGTTTTGTATAATCCACCAAACTTTCTGTAATAGGCCTTCCTTCTCTATCAAAGAAAAGATTTCTTTCCAAAAGAAGAGTGACGTTAATTCCATTCACATATACTTTTTCTTTTTTGGGTGGTCGTGGTGGTTTAGGCGATTTTGTTGAAGAATGTGCTTTTATAAGACCGGGGTTTTTCTTCTCTGATTCTAAAGAATCCTTATCATTTTCCAAAGAACCTTCCTCTTCAAAATCGGAAAGGTCTTCATTTTCTGTACTAATTTTGATTTTAACAGGTTCTCCATCAAACTCCTCATCTTCAAATAATTTGGTAACATTTCTAAAATCTAATATTGTAAAATATCTCTTATCATAATCTTCATCAATCCTCGTACCACGACCGATGATTTGCTTAAACTCTGTCATCGACTGAATGTTACTATCCAAGACAATTACCTTACAGGTTTTTGCATCTACTCCTGTTGTCAATAGTTTGGAAGTGGTAACAATTGTGGGATATGGCTCTTCGGGATTGGTAAAATTATCCAGTTCCCTTTTGCCTTCCTCATTATCCCCGGTAATTTGCATAACGTATTTATCATTCGATCTACAGATGTCCGCATTTGCGTTGATAAGTGCGGTCGTCATTCCTTCGGCGTGTTCTATATCCACACAAAAAAGGATCGTTTTCGCATAACGTTGTTTATTGCCTTTTAGATATTCGGTGATTTTTTGTGCAACTACTTTCCTGCGTTCTTCTACTACAAGATTTTTATCAAAATCTTTCAGGTTATAGATCCTATTTTTAACCGGTTTGCCTTTTTTATCCAAATAACCTTTCGGTGGTTGCCAACCATCCTTATCAATATTTAACGTTAAACGAATCACTTTATAAGGAGCTAAAAAGCCGTCATTGATTCCCTGTTTGAGCGAATAGGTATAAACAGGATCACCAAAATATTCAATATTGGAAATCTTTTTTGTTTCTTTAGGAGTCGCGGTCATACCGATCTGGGTTGCCGATTGGAAATAAGTTAGTATTTCTCTCCAAGCACTATCAGCTTTGGCACTTCCCCTATGGCACTCATCCACGATAATCAAATCAAAAAAATCTCTCGGAAAATCTTTATAAGCATCTTCGATTCCGTCGGCATCGCTTAAACCCTGATACAAACCGAGATAAATCTCATAAGCCTTGTCGGAAGAATCAATGCCTCTTTTCTTGTTGGAAATTAACCTTTGTTTTCCGCCCTGCTCAATTACTTTTTTCTTGATAACCGTCAGGTTGTCTTTGAAGTGTTTAAAATCTCCCCTGCGTGTCTGATCAATCAATGCGGTTCTATCTGCCAAAAACAAAATCTTTTTCTTGCTACCATTTTTCCAGAGACGATACGCAATCTGAAAAGCGGTATAGGTCTTTCCGGTTCCTGTTGCCATGACAAGCAAAAGCCGGTTTTTTCCTTTGGCAATTTCTCGAATTACTTTGTTGATAGCAACCTGTTGATAATACCTCGGCTTTCTATCGCTACCATCAAAATAAAAGTCCTGCTCAATCACTTTTACCTGTTTTTCTTCTGTTATCCCATGATAGATTTTGTATTTTTCCCAGAGTTCTTTTGGCGAAGGAAATTCATCCATAGATAGTTCTGTTTCGATTTCTCCATCGGCTACAGTTTTATCATGAAAGATAAAGGACTTTCCATTCGTGCTAAAAACAAAGGGCACATCCAGCATAGAAGCATAATCCAATGCCTGCTGCAAACCCTTTCTGGCAGATTGATTTTCTTCCTTTGCTTCAATGATAGCAATAGGAATATTGGGTTTGAAATACAAAACATAATCCGCATATCGGGCATCTTCTCTCCGTGTCAAAGTGCCATTGACTAAAATTTTCCCATCGGTCAGCTTTACTTCCATGCCAACCTGTTTTTCAAAATCCCATCCCGCTTTTTTCAAAGCCGGATCAATTAATTTTTCTCTGGTTCTCTTTTCTTTTGGAGAGGTTTTCATGGTTTGTTTTGTGATTTCCCCTTCTATAGATGTTCCGGAATACTGTACAGCAGAAAATTTTATAGGTGGAACTTTTAAAATTCCAGAATCTGCAATATATCCTTTAGCATCGACATGATAGGGTAATATTATGACAGGTTACTATAAAATAAAAGTAAAAAACATATTTAGAGATTTTTTTTTAAGGATATCTATAACGGCTTTAATTATTCTAATTGCAAGTAATCTATGTTTTTTTGATTTTGGAGTATCCGCTTAAAAAACCTGGTAGACATTCCCTTGACTACCCGTATAAACCGGTAGTCAATAGGAGTTTTCCAGAAAAACCAGTAGTTTTCATCCCCCTTCTTACTTAGTTATACTTCTCAGCTCTTTTGATAAGTTTCTCCAGGTCTTTCTCTTTCTCATCCCAGGGTTTACCCGGATGTATAATGCCTGCGGAACACTTTTCAGCAGCTTTCACCATATCTTTGAAAGGGCCTCCCCTGGGGTTTTTTACTATAGCCTGTTTCTCCGAATTATAAGCAAAGATGTTCCGGTTAATCGTAACACACTCATCACAGGCAGTACAGAGACTTGAGTCTATCCAGAGTTCTTCCTTGGGTTTTTCAGAAGGTCCGGCCTGCGGCTGTTGCGGCTCAGAGGAAAATGCCTTTCCATTTGAAAGGGAAGTATAACTCAGATTGGATACCAGCTCAGTTATGCCGGCTCCATTTTTATTTAGAAGATTAACAACCAGGTTACGAAAGCTCTGACTTAACAACTTTTCTTTTTCTGCATCTTTTTCTTCTATAATTTTGGCAGCCTGCTCCTTTAATGCCTGCTCCTTTTCCAGTTTAAGCTGTATTTTTAAAGCTTTGAGCTTCTCTTCAAATTCAGGATTGGCTATACCTGCCCAATTTTGCATAACTCGCCAAATTTTTGCATGTTCTACAGAAAGTGCAACTATAACCTGAGATACAAGCCAGGATTTTCCTTTACTATCATGAGCAATCGGATAGTAATGTTCCCGGTTCCAGCGATCCAGATCCAGATATTCACTGACATCTATAGGACGCTTTTTTCCCTGGTTCTGTGGTTCCGTAAAATGATCCTTTGCTAAACCTTCCCTGCATAGAAAATCAGCAAAAGATATAGTAGCCCGATGGGAAATACTTCCCTGTCTTGCAATTTCTTTTCCCCAAATTTCGTTTAATTCCAGGTTTCCTTCGAGGCTAATACAAGAACTAAAATTAAAATCTATACCCGGATTATATTCAAAATAAGGAACATAACGACCGACTGCTGCCAGATAAGGATTTTCTTTCCCTAAATAGAGCCTGATAAAGCTTGAATAATGTCCCGACCAGCAGTTCTCTAATTTCTTCTGAAAAATTTCCCTATCTACTTCTACAGGACTTTGAAAATAGTGTATTTTCTGGAGAGCAGGAGCTAAAAGTGCCAGATCGGTAGGAACTAAATGAGCGAAATATTCCTCGGAGTCTTCTGAAGCAGGCGGCAGAACGGGCTCGGTTTCTAAAAACATTAGTTTTATAGGATATTCGGATTTACTAATTTCTCTCAATACAGAGAAAAAATCTACCGGGCTTTCTAATTCTCCCATTTTCCAGACTACAAAACAGGAAGTTAATTCCCATTCCATCTTTGTTAAATTCACACTTTTTAATATTTCTTTCTCATAGAAAGCTTTGTGTTGGTTAAAGCTTGCATTCTTTTCAAAATCATAGATACGGTAGGCGTAAAAGAGTTCGTTAAATGGATGAAAATGCTCTTCTATAGAAGGAAGTAAATTCTCATAATCGGAATCAAAAGAAAACTCTTTAAAGAATGGGGAAGGCAAACCCTGTTTATTATATTTTTCTAAAATATCAATGGCTCTTTGAATCCCTTTCTTTCTTTGTTCGGGAAAGTCTTTGTGTTTTTTCTTATCCAGGATTTTAGAAAGAGAAGAAGTATCAAGAAAACTATCAGCAAATTCTCCAAATTTATCTAAATGGTTTTCAGATTCTACCTGGTTTTTCTCCAGCATCTCTTTGAAAAACAATAAGATTTCCTGGTTTTTTTCTTTCAGGACAGTTTCTTTACTATACCAAATTTTTGTTAACTGTTCTTGAATCATTAAATGTAATTTCATTTTTCCCTCTTTCTATTACACAAGGTATTTATCTAACTCGCGGTTGAAATCTGCAACTTTCTCTTCCGGAGATTTTTGTATAACTTTTGAATGCCGTATTTGATTATAACTGGGAATTTCCGGATTATAATATAATAGCCCCATAGGCTCCTTTTCTTTGTCACCGGCAATTTCCCTGGCATGTTGCAGGTCAAAAGGATTATGTTCTACGACCTCTCCCATTCTTTCGAGGTTAGAACTCACCGAGATACCCTTCGGATTCTTTAAAAAACGCATGGGAACCGTCACCTTATTTCCCTGCATAAACGCATCGGGTGAAAATATGGGGCAGCGTTGTAAAATACGCACAAAAGACAATCCTTCATGATCCCAAGCCTTTTCAATGGTCTCACTCAGGTGGGCCGGTAGCCAGGTAGCTGTCTGGGCAAGAAAGGAAACGTTGGTAACACCGAGTATGGTAGTAAGGGGATTCAAAGCTTCGAGATAAGCTCCTTTAGGACTCGTGTTCGTTGCAACTCCCATCTTTGTAGTGGGAGAAGCCTGCTTCTTTGTTAGAGCATAAATTTCATTATCAAAAACAAGAACCGTTAGATTAACATTATAACGCAAAGCGTGAATCCAGTGACCGGCACCAATACTGAAACAGTCTCCATCTCCCATTACGGTAATAACATGCAAATCTGAGCGGGCAAGGGATACTCCGGTTGACAGGGGCAGAGCACGTCCGTGAATTCCATGAAAACCATACGTTTTTAAGTAATAAGGAAAACGGGAAGAACAACCAATTCCCGAAACGCATACAACCGACTCAGGATTAATTTGTCTTCCTCTCAGGATTTTTTGCACAGAACTTAAAATGGCATGATCTCCGCAACCCTTGCACCAGCGAGCAATTTCCCCTTCGTAGTCTTCTAAATAAAAGCTATGTTCCAGTTCACATTCGTGCTGTAAATATTCATCGATTTCGGCAGAATACATTTATTTTATCTCCTTTAAAAAACCACTCAGGGCTTCTTCAATCTCACCAGGCATAATCGGCCTTCCTAAAACACGGGAATAGCAGTCAATGTCGGTCAAAGTATGTGCTCTTAAATAGAGTGCCAACTGACTCATACGTCTATTTTCAGAGTCGATGTAGGGAGCTATTTTGGGATCACTATAATTTAGCTCAACAGTCATCACTTTTTTAAATTTTTGAAAAACCTCTTTTAAACCGGAAGGAAGAGGACATATAAATCTTAAATGTAAGGAAGATATTTTATGACCTTTTTCTTGTAGAGAACGAACGGCTTCTTCAATGGCACCTTTTGTCGAACCCCAGCCCAGAATCAGAAGGTCTCCTTCTTCTTCTCCCATGATTTCGGGTAGTTTCAAAGATTTTTGTAAAACCGCTAACTTCCTACTTCTCATAGTATGACCGAGTTCATTCGTTTCCGTATCATAACGCACAAGCCCGGCACGATTGTGGTTGAGTGAGGAAGTCATGCCTACTCCATTTTTTTGACCGGGTATAAGCCTTTGAGAAAGACCGGTTTCTGCATCCCAATCAAAACCCAGACTACCCGGTTCCAGGGATTCGCGGGAAGGAGCCGGAGGAATACTCCCTTCTTTTACTTCAGGACGTGGGAATAGTTGAACGCCAGTAGCCAGATTGGCATCGGAAAGAATAATCACAAGCATACGAAAATCTTCCGCAATCTTACGTGCGGTTTTCATTATATAATAACACTCTTCGATGGTAGCCGGTGCAAGAATAACTTTGGGTGCATCTCCGGGAGTACTATACAAAGAAGCTAACAAATCACTCTGCTCAATTTTAGTAGGTAAGCCGGTACTGGGACCTCCGCGCTGTACATCGACTACAACCAGAGGAGTTTCGGTCATAACCGTAAGCCCCAAAAATTCGGTTTTTAAGGCCATGCCCGGGCCGGAAGTAATGGTGAGAGCAGGCTTTCCGGCATAGGCAGCCCCAACAGCTACTCCTATAGCAGCAATTTCATCTTCCGCCTGATGCACAAAACCACCAAAGCTTTCAAATAGGGAAGAAAGAAAATGTGAAGCAGATGTGGCCGGAGTAATGGGATACATAGAGCAGAGTTCAAAACCGGCAGCTATAGTACCGAGAGCAATAGCCTGGTTTCCATTCATGGCTACCATGGGTTTTTCAAGGGGAATCGAGTCGATTTCAAACTGATAATCAAATATTTTTTCAGCGAAGTAATAACCGTTTTCTACAAGAGCAATGTTCTTTTCCTGAACTGAGTCTGACTTCTTCTCAAATGTATCACTTACGCATTGACGTAGAATCTCCAGGTCCCTGGAATAAAGAAAACTCAGGACACCGAGGGCAAACATGTTTTTTCCCTGTCTCGGATCATCCAGTATCTTCTTTGTTTCTTCTTCAATGGGAATCTCGTAGATCCGGGCACCTTTATCCTTCAAATCATTCAGGATTTTTCTATAGCCCTCCCGAATTTCCATTAACTCATGAGTTGCCCACTGATTGTCTATTATAACAATTACATCCTCAGATAAAGCATCGTTCTGAACACGAGAAAGAAGAGACATTTCATTAAAAGCTAATACCACATTGGCTCTATTCCCTCCGTTCGTGATGGTTTTTGTACCCAGCCGAATTCTATTTCCGGAAGCACTTCCCACTGTATGAGGAGGAGGTTGTATTTCAGAAGGAATAATTTCTACTGTCCAGAGACTATTCCCCATCCTGGCGGAGACTTTTGCGAAAGTTACTCCGGCTTTTTGAGCTCCCTCTCCTGCATCGGAAACAAATTCGACTACATGATCTTTTACCGCGATCTTTTTAATTTCTGCCACCTGAGTCATATCGGCCTCCTTATGCAACCTGACCCGAAGCCAATTGCAGTAGTGATTGGGTGAATTTATCTACCATTTCAGATTGCACCTGCTTACGAATATCATTTTCGCTAACTTTTTCTTGTTCAGCACCGGCGAGAAAAGTAATGGTTTTCCAGAAGTTTACCCTGTCCATTGTAGCGGCTACGATTTCAGAAGAAACGAGTAGCCTATCTAAACCTTTTTTGGCATCAATGGCCCAGATATAAGGATATTTATCTTTTTTCTCTTCTTCGTTCAAGTCTATGAATTCTGTAAGAGGAATCATTTTGTCATCATCCCAGGTTTCGTGTGGAGCATGCCGAAAGTGATTCCGGAAACGACCTTCAGTTGCTGCATAGTCAGCAAAAGTCATTTCAATTTTCATATTTTTTTCGACTCCTCTTTCATCCCGGTAACGTAATTCATATTCGGGCCAGAGCTTGTCAGGTTCCGGATTTCCTTCAATATCAAAGCAGTCCTGAATGTTTGCTCCCCGGTCCGGGTTATAACGGAAAACCGGGTAAGCACGGGATTCAAGAGCCAGACGGGCCTGATCAAAAGTCACATCATCTGCGACTCCGTGTTCTGCCGGACAGCTACAGAATACATTGAAAATAGCCGGTCTTTTGGAGCGAATTCCTTCAATAAAACCTTCTATCAGGTGAGTAGGATTGGCAACACTACTTTGCAGGACATAAGAGGTTCTATGAGCAAGGGCGATGAAACCAATTTCTTTCCGGATTTCTTCTTTTCCGTGATTTTTCTTGCCATAAGCCGCCATATCGCTTATCTGACCCGGGAAACCGGAAGTACAGGCCTGGCCTCCTGTATTCGAATAAACCTGGGTATCTAAAATTACGACCTTAATGGGTTTTCCGCTCATCATTAAACGGGATAGGTTCTGGAAACCGATGTCATACATGGCACCATCTCCACCTACAGCGATAACCGGTGGACAGAGATGGAATTCATCATCGGTGAACTTTTGCCAGTTAAAGTATTTCAAATCTTCCTCGGGACGAAGACCGAGTTCCATTTCTGCCTGACGGATGATTTTAAATTGCTCGGCCATTTTTCTCATATGACCTTCAAAAATTCCCATAGCAATAGAAGGACTATCCTGAAACAGATGATTGGTCCAGGGAAATGGGTAAGGGTTAATCGGATAGGTGGAACCCCAGACCGAAGAGCAGCCTGTTGCATTGATCATACCCATGGAAGAACGACCCTTGCCGCTCGTGCCTGTGGCGTAACGCCATTGAATTTGCTTTAATTCATTTACCAGATGGGCAAGGACTTTTAATTTTTCAGAATCTATAGCCACCTTTTGTTCTTCTAATTCGGCAGAAATTTCGGAACGAGTCCAGGCGGTATGGCCAGGGCTATTTAAAATTTTCTCTAAAATCCCCGTATCTTTTAGCTCCGGAGTGAGGCTGGATTTGATTTTTTCTTCTAACTTGAGAGTCAGGAGGTTTACTTTCTCGAGGTGCTCTACTACGCGCTTTTGCATCAGGGCCGTTACTGTTGCCGTAAACAAATGCAGAACTGTTTTTTCCGCACAACCCAGACAGGCTCCGTCCCCGCTCACAATAGAGAGATAGTTATTCTTATTCAGAAGTAAAGTTTCAAGAGCTCCGATACCTTCTTCGAGGTCATCAATACGGATATACCTGGAATTTGTATCGGGTAAATCCTGCCAGAATTCCCAGTTTTGTTGTAGAATCCTTACCGATTCTTCGGTTTGTGTCTGAGGAACAAGTGCCTTATCATTACAAACATCCACACATTCCATGCAACCCTTGCAGGTATAGGGGTTTATATTAATGGTCAGTAAACCTCCTGAACCCTTTTCCGCTTTTTCCATGCGGTTGTAAAAAGGACGGGTAATAGAGAATTGTACATTCTTAATTTCTGACCAGAAATTTTGAAACTCGGCTTCCATGTCTCTTTTTTCTTCCGGTTGAAGCCCTGGTGATTTAGTAATTTCTTTTATTGCAAATTTCAAATGATCCAGAAAGGAGTAGCTTACATCACCGGTATCGATTTTATTACGAACATTTTTTTCCAGGGCCGGTAAAACAGGACTGATATACTGCACAGATTTACCCTGCTTCTTAAGACGCTTAACAACAGTTCCAAAGACCTGTTTTATTTCGCTGACAAGACCGGGAATTGCAGAGTCAGGACACATCGTCCAGCAACTACCACAGCCGGTACATTTTTCTGCAATCCACTGAGGATGCTCAAAACGAATGTTTGTCATGTCTCTAAAAATTCCTGTAGCAGCCGGAATCAGACTCATGCCAATAAAAGGATCTGCAATTACATCATTGCCAAGTCCGTTTAAATAAAAATAACCGGTTTGCTGCCAGAATCTATGTATGTCTGTTTTGAGATTGGAGTTAACAGGCATTTTTTCTAAAAGAGTCGGCATGCCCTGTACTTTTAAAAGAGTTTTGGGTTCTTCGGGCTTCAGGATGAGTTCTGTAATGCTCTTTGTTTCTTCATAACCACGCAGTACAACTCTCAGGTTATCTTCAATAACCCTTTTACCTTTTGAGCCAAATTTTGATTCTATCTGCTCCCGGATCTTTGTAAAAAGTTCCGATTCGCTTAACGTTCCTTTTAGCTTTTCTTCTACGGCAAAAAAACTTCCCTGGAAAGCCATTCCCTGCATTCTGAATTGAAGTTCTGCATCAGTAGCTTCCTCTCTGGCGATTTTAAAGGCATCGATGAAGTATATCTTGATTTTGTTATCAATTATAATTTTTTGATATTTGTGCGGAATCGTATTCCATACTTTTTCCGGATCTTTTAAATCGCTCTGTATGATAAAGGTTCCCCCTTTTTTTAAACCGGCGAGGGGATTGGAATGTTTGAAGACATTCGGGTCCGGTGACAATACCGCGTCAACATAGAAAAATTCACAGTTTACCCGGATAGGTTCGGGCGCCACAGCGAGATAATACGTGGTGGGTTGTCCTTTTTTTTCTGAACCGTATTTCGGATTGGATTTAATGTAATAACCGAGGATATCAGAAAGGGTCATGGTTAAATTTTTTCCCGTAGCCATAGCACCCCAGCCGCCAATGGAATGAATTCTTACTGTGATAGCTCCCTCCGGCATTAAATCAGGGTTTTCAGTACCTCGAATGGCTAGATCTTTCAGGTTCGGATATTTAGAGAGGAGTTCTTTTTGATAATCTTCCTGGTTTTTGGTTATAGATTTTTCCCGAACAAAATCTATGGAAAGATAAAACATCTTTTTGTTTTTACCACCGGGTAAGACATTTTCTACAGCACCGATAAGTGCTTCAGGTTGTGTATCTCTACTTCCCAGTCCGTAAGAAGCTGAATAGAGTTCCGGTGAATCGTTTAACTGATTGTAAGTATCGTATTTCGGATAGGGCTTTTCTCCTTCTGCTCTTCCATTTTCATAAGCCTTATTCAAAGCTGAACGAATTTCTCTCATTAAAGGCAGATCTTCTGCCAGGGGCTGATCTGTTCTTTCAAGAACTATCACTTTTTTCTTATTCTTTAAGACTTTACTTATATAGCTTCCGGGGAAAGGACGGAACATGGTAAGATTGACAACCCCAACTTTAAGTCCCCGGCTATTTCTTAAATAATCACTTACAGCCTCAGCATTCGGGATTACGCTTCCCTGCCCTACAAAAAGAATATCTGCATCCTCGGCCCTATAGGTTTCGATGAGTCCATACATTCTACCTGTAAGCTGGTAAAATTCCTCCATGGCTTTCAGGGTTAATTCTTCTATATGATCAAAAAAGAAAGGACGCTGAGAGGCTACACTTTGCATATAGGAGTCCTGATTCTGTACGACACCTGCCATCACCGGGTTGTCTACATCCCAGAGTTCAGGAATACGTCTCCTCGTTTTACCGTAGATAAGCTCCTGGGCTAGTGTAGGAGTTTCAATCAAATCATCCGGTCTTCCTAAAAATTCCGCGATTAATTCTCTTTCCGGGAGTCGTAAGGACTCGATAAGGTGGGTGGTTAAAAAACCATCCTGGGCCACTATGCCCGGTGTTAGTGCCAGTTCTGCAATTTTATGAGCAATAATATTTAAGTCGGCTACCTGCTGGACGTTCTTTGCGAAAACCTGGAAAAAACCGGTATCATCGATTGCGTGATAGTCGTCATGCCCGGCATGTACGTTTAAGGTAGCTTTGGTCATAGCCCTACAACCCATATTTAAAACATAGGTAAGCCTTTTACCTACGGCTGCATATAACGATTCGTGCATGTAGGCTATCCCCTGACCGGAAGAGAAATTCGTTGAGCGTAAACCCGTCATGGATAAACCTGCGGTTACTGCCGCTGCTGCATGTTCTCCTTCCGGCTCAATAAAAATCAAGGGCTTCCCGGAGATATTCAGATGTCCATTAGCAGATTCATAGGCCCAGTATTCTCCCATCTGGGTTGAAGGTGTGATGGGGTAGGCTCCGGCAGCATCCGATGACTCCCTCTCACACATGATGGCAGCTGTGTTTCCATCCATAGCCTCCGGTATTCCCGGATATTTAACCTTTCTTTCTTCTATCATCCCAAGTCCCCCTTATGTTTCAGTGTTTATTTTGCAAGAAATATGCCAATAGAAAGAGCAGGAAATACACATTCCCTTACATCAATTAAAGCACATTGTTCATATGGTAAGCAATATGATATTTTTGCGTGCTTTTTGAATATTACATTGCCTATATAAGCCGAAAAATTGCAGGCTTTTTTTTGGATAAAATAATATTGTTTACCTTTCCTCTTAGAAGTAATATAGTTAAGCTTACAAATGAACGAGGATTCGGAAGAGTTATATGGCATTATTCGCAGGGCGGTAACGAAAGCGGCTGCAGTCGGTATTTCAGAAAGTGACCTGCGCCCGGACAAACACCTGTACTATACCTACGGAATAGACTCTATGAGCATACAGGTTCTCATTCTGGAGCTGGAAAAGGAATTGGAAATCCAGATACCCGAAGATCACTACGATACGAATTATTTTAGCACGATAGGAAGTATTTATACATATCTCTTAATGGGATTGTATAATAAATAAAAACGGGCGAAAACTTTTTACCGGTCAATGCCTGCGGGTTCTATTCCAGAATAGAACTTGACAAATAGAAGGAGTCTAAATTATTATAGGACAGCCAGAGAAATTTAGAGGCCGGTATCAATTTGTTTATAAAAAGAATGATTCGGATTTTTTTCAGTCCGGTAACAGTCCATATTTTACGAGCCCTGCTCGTTGTTTCTATTCCAGCATCCTTATTTTTGTTATATATCTGGCAAAACGTAAACTACGCAAGCTTAAATGCAAAAGTGCGCATTCTCAACCGTCAGAAAGAGAAACTGGTAAAAAAGAATAATGAACTACGTATCGATGTAGCTTCCTCAACCTCGGCAGAAAGGATAGAAAACCTGTATAAAAAGGTATACAACTACCTTCCTGTTCCCGGTGGCAATCGAATCATTACCATTACCTTACCCACAGAAAAAGAACTTCAAGACAAACAAAAGTGAAATTAGAAGAATTACTAAGTGATTATCCTGAAATTTCGATTCTCAGGACTCAATCCGATCCCGATATTCAATATATATACTCCGATTCACGAGAAACCGGTAAGAACGATATTTTTTGTGTCTATGACTCTTTCGGAGAAAAAACCCGGAGCTATCTCGAAGATGCAATTAAACGGGGTGCTAAAGCGGTTTTAATCAGCAAAAAAAACCTTTCTTTACCAGTACCGAAAGACTTCACAACCGTTCTGGTGTCGGAGTCCGATCCGGCCTACTTCCATGGCCCTCTTGCTTCCTGTTTAAAAGGGCATCCTTCCCAACAGCTCCAGATAGTAGCCATCACCGGAACTAACGGTAAAACCTCGATGACCTATATTCTTTCCGACCTCTTTTCAAGGGCCGGCTTAGAATACGGAATCATCGGTACCATACAGGTAATTTATGGAAACCGGGTTTTACACACTGGTTACACCACTCCCGGACCTTCAGAACTCCAGAGCATTTTAAAAAACATGCTCGATGCAGGTGTGAAATACGTCTTCATGGAAGCCAGTTCTCATGGTTTAAAACTGAATCGGATGAACGGTATACACCTGAAAGCAGCCATTTTTACCAATTTAACCCGCGATCACCTTGATTTCCATGAAAACATGGAAGATTACCTGAATAGTAAATATAAGCTTTTTAAACTTCTCTCCAATTCCTATCATGAGGAAAGACTCGCCCTAATTTCTACAGATACAAAGGGAGGAAGGGACATCCTGGCAAAAATAAAAAAAGAAAAACTCCCTCTCAAAACCCTTGCTTTCGGAAAAGGAAAGGACTACGAAGGAGAAGTAAAAAGTCTGAGTCTGAATGGAACAGAATTTTTCCTGAAACCCAAAAAAGGCAGCCCAATCGACTTACAAACAAACCTTCTCGGAAACTTCAATTTCCTAAACGTGTCCATGTCCTATATCGCGGCCCTGCATTTAGGTCTGGAAGAAGAGCTGATCCAGGATTCGATTAAAAACCTGCACCCTGTAGATGGACGTTTCCAGATCGTTTATAATCGAAGACGAAACCGGCTTGCGGTAGTAGATTATGCCCATACCCCTGACGCTCTTCTGAATGTATTGAAGAGCCTGAAAGAAATTCCTCATAGTCGCCTTATCTGCCTTTTTGGTTGTGGTGGAGATAGAGACCATACCAAGAGACCTATCATGGGAAAAATTGCTGCCGAAAACTCGGATATGGTCATTCTGACTTCCGACAACCCGAGAACCGAAGATCCGGAAAAAATCATCGATGAAATTGAAGCCGGATTTCCTAAGGGTTTTACTTCCTATATTCGTCAGAGTAACCGCAGGCAGGCTATTTTAAAAGGAATACAGGTTCTTCCGGAAGAAGGCTTCTTACTGGTAGCCGGTAAGGGGCATGAAAACTATCAAATCATTGGCTCCTCAAAAGAAAATTTTAGTGATACAATTGAAATACAGAACGCTTTTGAACTGGACGAAGAAAGCAGGAGATAAAAATATAATTACAGATGTTCTTATACTTTTTCCATGATCTACTCGGCCCCGACCCGGGCTTCTTTCGAATTTTTGGCTATGTTACCTTCAGAGCCCTCATGGCGGGACTCACCTCCATGTTTCTAACTTTCTTTTTAGGAAAACGAATTATCGCCTACCTGTATAAGATTCGCTTTAAAGAAAGTATCCGCCCCGATGGTCCGGCTTCCCATGAGGTAAAATCCGGCACTCCTACTATGGGCGGTCTGATGATTATTTCAGGGCTAATTGTATCTACCCTGCTCTGGGGAAACCTGAAGAATCTCAACGTGCTTTTAATTTCTGTTTTCAGTATTCTTTTCAGTGCCCTTGGCTTTCGAGACGATTACGAAAAGGCGATTCTGAAAATAAAAGGAGGTATGAAAGCGAGAGTCAAATTCGGAATCAGCATTCTCCTTGCTTTAAGTTTCTGCCTGCTGTTTTTTTTAGTCACCGGGGAACCCTCAAATTCCAGTAAGGGAATTACCTTTGCCCTGACAGACCTTTTTCTACCTTTTCTCAAAGGCCCGATCCTGTCCCTGGAAATACTCTTTGCCATTCCCTTTTCTATCTGTGTTATTATCGGGACTACTCATGCAGTCAATCTTACAGACGGTCTGGATGGACTGGCAACCGGCACAGTAGCCATCTCCAGCATCACTTTCGGAATTATCGCCTATGTATCCGGAACCCCAGTAGCTGCTAATTACCTGAATATTCCTTACCTTCCAGAAGCCCATGAATACTCAGTTTTCATTTCTGCCCTTACAGGTTCATTAATCGGCTTCCTGTGGTTCAATTCCCACCCGGCAGAAGTTTTCATGGGAGATACAGGCTCCCTCTTTTTAGGTGCTACCCTCGGTATGATTTCCATCCTGTTAAAAAAAGAACTTCTTCTGGTCGTTTTAGGAGGAGTTTTTGTAGCAGAAGCCCTGAGTGTAATTTTACAGGTAGGCTCCTTTAAACTCCGGGGAAAACGAATCTTCCGAATGGCACCCCTGCACCACCATTTTGAACTGGGAGGAATGAAAGAAACAAAAATTGTTATCCGTTTCTGGATAGTGGCAATTATTCTTGCACTCATATCCCTTTCCTCATTAAAGATCCAGTAAGAATGAATAAAACCAATTCTCGCTTATCGTCTTTTCTCAGTCCGGGTAAGTATGAAGTAGACTTACCCCTTCTATATTCAATTTTCATCCTGCTTTTTTTGGGTCTGGGCATTATGTTTTCGGGCTCCTCGATAACCGCAAGCAGAGAGTTTCAGGACCCCATGTACTTTGCCAAAAAACAGGCTGCCTGGACAGTACTTTCTATTTTTGGTTTTATACTGATTGCTAATATAGATTATCGTTACTATAAACGCTACGCCAGCCAACTCATTCTTCTTTCTCTTTTTCTCTTAGTTCTCGTTTTTATTCCGGGTCTCGGAAAATCGGTTCATACTTATTACGGAAGAAGCTTTCATCGCTGGATAGGAATAGGTTCTTTCCAGCTCCAACCTTCTGAATTTGCTAAAATTGCAATCGTTACCTATCTCGCAGCCTTTCTCGTCAAGATGAATGAGACAGTCCACAGAACCTATAGAAATTATATCTTACCCGGTTTCTTAGTCCTTTCAGTAATTGCCCTTATCATTATTGAGCCGGCTTTCGGGACCACCCTCGAAATCATCTCCATGATTATTGCTCTGATTTTTATTGATGGCTTTCCCATTCGAAAGCTTCTTTTTGGATTTATCTCATCGATTCCACTTTTGATGATCCTGATATATAAAGTGGGTTATAGAAAGAAGAGAATCGAAGTATGGTTAGACCCCTATAAATACCGCTACGATGAAGGACACCAGCTTGTATCTTCCTTCCGAGCCTTTAATGATGGAGGATGGTTCGGAACCAATGTGTCTACAGGATATTCTCATCGTTACCTGACATATAGCCACACCGACTTTGTTATGGCCACTTATGTTGAAGACTTCGGATATATAGGTTTTTTATTTTTATTTTTTCTATTTATCTTTTTAATCCTCAGAAGTTTTATGCTCATCCGAAGAGTCAATGAACCCTTCGGATTTTTACTGGGAGTCGGGATTATATCCATGATTGGAGTTCAAATACTGATTAACCTGTTTGTAGTTACCGGTGTTTTTCCGATTACGGGTATCAGCCTTCCTTTTGTTAGCTACGGAGGTTCTTCCCTGCTCACGGTCATGCTCTCCCTGGGGATTTTATGTAATATAACCCGAAAAGAGAATTTACAGGTATGAAAACAATTGTTATTGCCGCCGGAGGAACAGGTGGCCACATTTCACCGGGTGTTGCCCTTGCAGAAGCCCTGATGCAAAATAAAGAGAAATATGGTTTTGAGAAACTTTACATCCACTCCCTGAACCGAAACCGGGACAATCCGGATTTAAAGTCTGCTCCCTGTGAACTCATCTGGCATAACTCTCCTCCTATTACGAAAATGTTTTTTCTTTTTCCATTTCCTTTTATCTATAACCTGATAAAAACGATTCTCCGCTTCCAAAAAGAGAAGGTGGATTGCGTCATCTCCATGGGGGGCTACTCCAGTGTTCCGGCACTTTTATATGCCTTATTTTTCAGAAAGAAAATATTCCTCTGTGAACAAAACCGGGTAATCGGAAAAGTAAACCGAATTTTTCTAAAATATGCGAATAAAATAGCCTTTAGCTTTCCTCCCATAACACAAAAAGAAATAAGAGTTCCCCATATTGTTGCAGGTAACCCGATTCGTTCTAAAATATTACCGGAATCAAAAACAAAAGAGTTTCCGAAATCTCCGGAAGAAAGAATCCATGTACTGGTCATGGGAGGTTCTCAGGGAGCCAGACAGATTAATAATATGGTTTTAAACTCTATGGAAAATCCGGAGATTAGTAAAAACTTTCTCTTTCGAATTTTAACCGGGACAGCTCTGTATGAAGAAACCATTACCAAGATAAGAGGTCCGATAGAAAAGGATAATATTATCTCCTATTCCGTAAACATGAAAGAACACTACGACTGGGCACATCTCGTTATCGCTCGTTCAGGTGCAGGAGTGATTTCCGAGTGCATCGCTTTCGGTCTTCCGATGATACTTATCCCCTACCCTTATGCTTCCGATAACCACCAGATGGAAAATGCGAAGTTCTGTGAAGAATGCTGTGGTGCCAAAATCATTGCCAGCAAGGAAGAGGATAGCAGTATATTAATAAAATATTTATTAGAAATCAACCAGAATCCCGAATTGCTCTCGAAAATATATGCGCAGACCTGCAAAGATGCAAAATTGCAATCTTCCGTAAATACTATAGACTTTTTCTTTTTATCCCAAGATGAAACTTCCAGAAAATAAGAATGCATTCCTACTCGGTATCGGTGGATCCGGTATGTCGTCTATCGCCCACATCCTTTTAGATAGAGGAATCAGGGTTTTTGGCTACGACAAGAACGATTCGAAAGTAGTAAGGGATTTACAGAAGAGAGGAGCAGAAATTAGCCCGGAACCTTCCGATAAGATTCTCTCCGAACAGGATTACTTTATCTACTCCAGCGCTATAAATCGCAAGAACCATCCGGTTTATAGAAAATTAGAAGAAAGAGGAATTCCTTCCTTTCACCGTTCTGAGATACTACAGAACTTATTCCAAGAAAAGAAATGCGTAGCAGTAGCCGGCTCCCACGGGAAAACCAGCACAACGGCTATGGTTTCTCGAATCCTCCTTCATGCTAAAAAAGATATATCGATTATGGTAGGTGGGAATCTACCATTTTTACAAAACCGGGGAGGACGCTCCGGTAATAGTGATTGGGCTGTTTTTGAAGCCGATGAATCGGATGGAAGCTTTTCAATCTATACTCCCAGGATAAAACTACTCAGTAATATTGATAGAGACCATCTCGACTATTATGGTACCGAAGAAAAGCTTACCGAAGCTTTTGCCAGATTTATCGAGAATAAAGGAGATAGCCTCTCCATAGTCAACCTTTCCGATCCCGGTGTGAGGAATATGTTAATAAAAACCGGGCTAAAAAAAAATATCCTGAGTTTCTCCGAGGATGATAAGCAAATAGAAGGAATTCCGCATTATAGGATTTCCATATATACAAATAAACTTATATTTAAAGAGGATGAAAATTCTTACGAATTAAGCTGTCCCTTTCCAGGAAGACACTATTTACATAACGCTTTCTTAGCTTATCTTGCCTGTAAGCAAATCGGGATAGAAACAAAAACCAGCTTAAAGGCCCTTTCCTTGTATGAAGGAGTTGAGCGCAGACTGGAATTTTTAGGGGATTGGAAAGGTGTAAGACTCTATGATGATTACGGCCATCATCCGACAGAAATCAGTGCTGTATTAAATTCTTTAAATATATTAAAAAAAGAGTATTCTTCTCGTTCCATTGTCCTGTTCCAACCTCATCGTTATACCCGGACTAAAGAATTATACCGAGAATTTGCAGAATCTCTAATTAAGGCTGATAAAATTTTTCTTCTCCCTATTTACTCAGCAGGTGAAGAGGCCATAGCCGGCATCCATACAGGACTTATTGCACAGCGCTTACCAACTGAAAAAACGAGCCTTCTCAGCGGAAAGATAGATGAAGATATACAAATACTGCAAAAGGAATTACAAAAAGGAGATATATTTTTAAGTATAGGAGCCGGTAATGTAAGAAGCTGGGCTGAAAAACTGAAACTAATTTCTTAAGTTTTCCATTTGACCCTCAATTCCCTATACGCTAATCTGGCCTGAAGCTTGAATTTAAAGGGGTATTTTCCATGAAACGTATACTGAAACTTTTTGCTATAGCCATTGCGGGTGTTATCCTGGGGATGACACTTATTTTCATAAGCCTTTACTTATATTTTTCAGGAGACTACAAAGTATTAAGTACCGTAGTTCAGGATCCGAACCTTCCTAAAATTACCGTTAACGGTGTAGTTTTGCACGCGGAAGCTTTCGGGAATCCTAAAAACAAAACACTTATCGTCCTGCACGGAGGCCCCGGAAATGACTACCGCTACCTCTTACCCCTACAGGCTCTTTCAGATAAATACTATGTGGTTTTTTATGACCAGAGAGGAACGGGACTTTCCAAACGACTTGATGCTAAAGCTCATACTCTGGAAGAATACATAAAAGACCTCGATGAGATTATAAAGATCTATTCTCCTATAAAAAAAGTCTATCTCATAGGACATTCCTGGGGAGCTATGTTAGCTACTGCTTATATAGCAAAATTTCCCGATAAGGTAGAAAAAGTCGTACTGGCAGAACCGGGCTTTTTGAACCCGGAAACAGGCAAAGAATTCTTAGAGAAGACCAATTATATGGTTCCTGCTTTTACCTGGTCGGTTGTGAAACACACAACAAAAATCATGTTCCAATCTCTTCATGTAGATGGCCCTGATGATCATGCCCCTCAGGACTTCGCCATGTCGCTTCTCTTATCCAATCCCGATATAGAGGGAAACCCGATTGAGTCCTATTATTGCAACAAAGATTTAAAAACAGCCAGTCTTCCCTATTGGAGAGGAGGATTTGTAGCGAACCGAACCATGTTTCGTGCTGCTATGGATGACAGAGGTAATATCAAGATAGATCTTACCAAAGGATTAGAAAATTATAATGGAAAAACTCTCTTTTTGAATAGTGAATGTAATACAATTATAGGGAAAGAAACACAGGAAAAACATAGTAAGTTTTTTAAGAATCCGGAAACGAAGACCATTCCCGGCGCCGGTCATACTATGATAGGAGAAAAGCCGGAAGAAAGTTTACAGGCTATCCGAGAATTTCTCTCTAACAAGTAAGATTTAGACTATGAAAATTGCCATCTTAGGAGCCGGTGCTGCCGGCTTTTTTTCTGCTATAAACATAAAAGAATTCTTTCCGAAACATGAAGTTGATATATTAGAAAAATCAGATAAAGTTTTACGTAAAGTCCGCATATCCGGAGGAGGCAGATGCAATGTAACGCATTCCTGTTTCCAAGTAGAGGACTTAATTAAAAACTACCCGAGAGGTCAAAAAGAGCTTCGCTCAGCCTTTCATATCTTTCAACCCGAAAATACAATCCAATGGTTTGCAAAAAGAGGAGTAAAACTTCACACGGAAGAAGATGGACGCATGTTTCCTGTAAGTAACTCTTCTGAAACAATTGTTAATTGCTTCTTAGAGGAGATAAAAAAGAAACAGATAAATCTCCTGACAGAGATGAAGTTACAGGGAATTTTCAGGGAAGGAGACTCATTTCTCCTGCAATCAGAAGAAGGCTTTCAAAAAAAATATGACCGGGTATTATTCGCAACAGGTTCAGACAGAACTTCCTGGAAATGGCTAACAGCTCTCGGCCACAGCATTATTGAACCGATCCCCTCCCTTTTTTCTTTCCATATCCACGACGAATCCCTGCAATCTCTTCAGGGTCTGAGTATTGACAAACTAAGCCTGAGCCTGGAAGAAAAGAAATACAGGCAAAGCGGAAGCCTTCTTTTCACACATGAGGGCCTGAGCGGTCCGGCGGTTCTCAAACTCTCTTCTTTTGCAGCTCCCTACTTTCATGATAAACAATATAATACCAAATTGTTTATCCACTGGTTAGGAGATAAAAATCTCGAAGAAATCCGAAATGTACTTACTCTAATCAAAATCAGGGAAGGAAACAAAAAAGTGAAAAATACAAATCCTCCTGAAATCCCAACGAGGGCCTGGGAAATGCTCTGCGATAAAGCAGGTATAGAAAAAGATACAACCTGGCCCCATCTTTCCAAAAAGCAGTTCCAGACTCTCCAAGAACTACTCTATAAAACAGAATACAAAATATGCGGAAAAAGTACTTTCAAAGATGAGTTTGTTACCTGCGGAGGAGTCCACTTAAAAGAAGTAGACTTTAAAACCATGCAAAGTAAACTCATCCCCGGAATTTACTTTGCCGGGGAAGTTTTAAATATTGATGGGATAACCGGTGGCTTTAATTTTCAGAATGCCTGGACCGGTGCCTACATCGCTGCTCTTAATATAGGGAAGCCCTGACTCAGGGCTTCTTTCCCACCGCCATAAATACAGGATAGATCTTATCATTTTTCTCGACTTTACAAGAAATTTGAATCTGAATATCCTTAAAACCCACATCTTCCATGATATTCCGAATATAATCCAGGGAAAAACCCTGATGGTGATAATCTGCATCTTCCGGGTGAAAGCTACCATCTTCCTCCTCCAAATCTCCTGTGCATAGATAGCCACCGGACTTCAGGCTAAGAAAAGCTTTTTGGAAATAAACTTCAGGCTTATGAATATGATGCAAAGCCATACTCGAAAACATCAGGTCAAATGTATTAAGCGGTAGAGGATCCGTATCCATATTATGAGTTTCAGCCCTGACATTCAAAATCCCGGCTTCTTTCACTTTTTTTTGCAGAACTTCAATCATCCCTTTCGAGAGATCCATACCCACGACCTCTTTCAAATCTCCGTGCAGGTGTAAAAGAACGAGACCTGTACCACAACCATAGTCCAGGGCTTTCATTTCAGGATGTAAGGGTACAATTTCCCTGATCGCCTTTGCAGCAGAAGAAGAGAGAAGCCGCCTCATCGGGCTTTCGTCCCAGCTTTCTGCTAATTTATCAAAACGGTTTTCTTCTAACATAAAACCAGTTCATAAAAAGGCTTCAAACAGGCTATCAGAAATATTTTAGTTCAAAATCCTGTATATAGTGTAAGCAGATATAGAAATATCCAAAAAGGAAAAAATATTGCTAATTTACTCTCGAGCCTCATAATAGCTGTAGATATACAATTCTTATTCAAAAATAGAATGCAACTGTATCGAGTTTAGATTTTCATTGTAGAAAGTATCGGCACGATGGAGGACTCGTCGAGACAATCGAAAATTGGGATCGAAGGAGTCGGATAGAGATAGAAGAAAAATTTGAAATATTAGATATGATGATTGCAAGCGGATTAGATATCAATCATCAGGACAAAGATGGTAATGCAGTTTCCATTGCCTTTGATGAAGAGAATTACGATGTGGTTAAGTATTTATCCCAAAAAGGATTTTCATTAGATCCTATAAATAAATCAAATTATAGTACCGTCATGATGAAAGTAATGTTCATCAAACCAACCAATGAGGCTTTACTTTGGAGTAAACCACGCTTTACTTTGGAGTAAACCACGCTTTACTTTGGGACAAAGCACGCTTTACTTTGGAGTAAACCACGCTTTACTTTGGAGTAAACCACGCTTTACTTTGGGACAAAGCACGCTTTACTTTGGGACAAAGCACGCTTTACTTTGGGACAAAGCACGCTTTACTTTGGGACAAAGCACGCTTTACTTTAGGACAAACCACGCTCTGGTTTAGAGAAATCACGCTTTGCATCAGAACCAATCAGGCTTTGGTTTGGAGAAATCAGGCTCTGGTTGACTGCCCTCCCTCTTTAGTGTTTAGGTATTAGTGTTTAGTTTCAACGAATTACAAGCCTTATCCCAGCCGGATGGTTTATTGTTCGGCTGAACGGGAAGGGCGAAATTAGATTTCCGAAAGTCTCTTTTTGCAATCAAAAATACTATCTAAAAAATAGCGATGCACCCAAAGAAACACAAATTCCAGAATAAGGCTTTACAAAGAGTAAAAAGACCGTTTAATGGAAGAAGGGTTATCATGGTCTTCTCAATATTTAATCTCTTTGAAAAAAAAAACGAGGGTTTAAAGGCTTCCGATAGAATCGCGTTTATCTATTCGCCCCAGTACAACCTCGCCTTAGAAGCTCATGTGTTCCCGGCTCATAAGTTTGCAAGCCTTCATGATTTTCTCGCAATGGATGAAGAATTATGCGATGTGCCATTTTTTGATCCGGAGCCCGCAACAAAAGAAAACTTACTCCTGGTACACACAGAAGAGTTATTAGATGACCTCGAAGAACTCAAGTACAGCTACAGAACCAAACGCTCCGAACTTCCCCTGACCCATACGCTTATTGAAAACTTTAAATACGGAGTGGGAGGGACCATACTCGCCATGCAAAAGACAAAGGAATACAAATTTGTATTTAACACAGGAGGAGGCTTTCATCATTCCTACCCTGACCATGCAGAAGGCTTCTGCTATTTAAACGACGTGGCGGTGGCTACGAGAGTATATCAAAAAGAAAATCCGGGTAAGAAGGTTCTCATACTGGATCTGGATTTGCATCAGGGAAATGGAAATTCTTTCATCTTCCAGCAGGATGATACCGTATTTACATTTTCTATGCACCAGGAAAACCTATATCCCGTAAAAGAGAAGTCCGATCTGGATATTCCTCTGTATGATGGCTGCGAAGATACCGAATATCTTTCCGAATTAAAAAGAGCTCTGCATAAGCTAAAAAATTTTCAACCCGACCTGATTTTTTACCTTGCAGGTGCTGATCCCTTTGAAGGAGATAAACTGGGAAGTCTGCGTTTAAGTTTTAAAGGCCTGCAAGAAAGAGATAGGATAGTAAAAGCTTTTGCAGAAGAAATGAAGTGTCCCGTTGTCATCGTGACAGCCGGAGGCTATGCTGTGAATTTCCAGGATACCGTAAAAATCCATTATAATACAGCCAGAGTCTTTGCTATCGATACTTAAATTAGGAAGTTTCTCTTTAAAAGCAAGCGACCCTCCGGAGGGTCGCCTGCTCCCCGAAAAAAATGAGGACTTACTAGAGTTTTTACTCTAAATTGATAAACTCTCTGGGATCCATAGAAGGTTCAGAGCCAATATGCACTTCATAATGCACATGGGAACCGGTAGCTTTTCCGGTTGCACCCATTAGAGCTATGAGTTGTCCCCTTTTTACTTTCTGACCTTCCCTTACTTTAAATTCGTAACAATGGCCATACAGAGTATAAATTCCGTTTCCATGATTAATCCTAACACTTCGGCCCAGACCTCCGGGAGTCTCCCTGAGTTCAGCAATAATACCGGGACCGGTGGCATAAATTGGAGTTCTGTAGGATGAAGCAAAGTCTATTCCGCTATGAAACTCTCCTTCTCCCAGTCCAAAGGGGTCATTTCTCTTGCCAAAAAGAGAAGTAATAAATCCCACACCGGGAGCAAGAGGCCTACCCTGAGGCATAGACTGGTAAATTCCTTCCCGTGTTTCTAAAAACTCTATGGCATTCTCAAAACCAGGTTTTAACTGTTTCAATCTCTGGGAAAGCTTCCTTACTTTTTTTACCGTACTTCTGTAAATTTGCATATTGGAAGAAAGTTCTTCCTGTTTCTCCGAAAAAATCGAATTAGGAATCCAATCCCTCCAATTCAGGCTAAAATAATCCAGAGCGGAACTCTGTTTCCAGATGGTACGATGAAGCCTACGGGTCTTTTTTATGAGTATATCTACCGTGTCGTCCATCTCATCTATCATCATATCCTGATGAATAAAATAGAGACGATTGCGACTGCTGCTCTCATAAAGCTCCCTATGATTCTCCGGAAAAGAGATATATTTCAAAGAATAATAAAAACTGGCTAAAAGAATAAAGGCTGCTGTTAAACCCAGAAAAAAAAGTAAATTAATGGAGAGCTCAATTTTATAAATTTTTTCCTGACTGTGAGGGATGAGTAATAAAGAGAGCCTCGTTTTTCCCAGCTCCTGAACGCGCGAAATGGCCTTTTTACTGCGTTCCAGGAATAAAATCAGCTTTTCCTGGGGCTTTAACTTATATTGAAGACTGCTCATACCGCACCTTTGATTATTAAAAAAGAGATATGATATATGTCAATTTGTTGTTGATCTTTTCCAGAAAATAAACACCATAGCAATACCTATGTTTAAGATAATCTCAGATCTTTTTAAGAAAAAAACTCCGACAGTAGATAATATTCTACTCTTTCCGGAGGGAAAGAGATACTATAGAGATTCTCACATAATTCGAAAAAACCATATCGACGAAGACGTTCAAAAGATAATCTATCGGCTTTCGAAGTTCGGTCATAAGTCATTCTTAGTAGGTGGTTGCGTTCGGGATATACTTCTCGGTCGCAAGCCCAAGGATTTCGATATTGTGACCAGTGCGACTCCTAATCAATTAAAAAATATCTTTAACAATTGCAGGATCGTTGGCCGAAGGTTTAAAATTGTTCATGTTATATTCAAGAACAAGATTATCGAGGTTTCGACTTTCCGTTCTCTACCGGATCACCGTTTAGAGAAACCGGAAGGCAACAAAGATTACCTTTTACGGAAGGACAACAACTACGGAAACCCTAAAGAAGATGCAGCCAGAAGGGATTTTACAATTAATTCCCTTTATTTCGACCTCAGAAATGAATCCATTATAGATTTTGTGGGAGGATACGATGATATACAGGCAAAAATTCTAAAAGTAATTGGGGATCCGGACATTTCTTTCAAAGAAGACCCGGTAAGAATGCTTCGAGCAGTCAAATTTGCTAAAATTCACGGACTTGAGATTGACAAAGCCACCCAGAAAGCTTTGAAAAAGAATCGCTTTGAGATCCTCAAAGCCTCAACTTCAAGAATGCTCGAAGAATATAACAAGATATTCAGAACATGGAAAGCCTCCGAGATCTTTAAAGGACTCGCAGAAAACTTTCTTTTAGATGTTCTGTTTTCCGAAGCGTTAGAACACGTAAAAAGGCAAACCAATTGGAGAGAAGATTTCCTGGAGACTTCTGTTGGTAAAAGACTTGCTATTGCAGACCGCCTGCTCAGTGAACGTGAGGAAATAAATTCAACTATCTTCTACTCTATCCTATTCTCAGACATCGTAAATGAAGCTCTAAAAGGTGATAGCTCAAAAAATATGATTCAAACGATTAAAACAACCCTTGAACCCATTTTTTTAAAGCTTGAACACCCCAGAAGGGAAAGGGAAAAAATTGTAAAAGTTTTCGCCAGTCAGCAAAGATTTTTTAAATCAGAAGACCGCAACAAGGCACATTCAGAAGTATTTAGAAATAAAGACTTTTTCTATGAAGCTTTCATGCTCTTCAAGATCAATGCTATGGCAGAAACGGATGAAGATGCACTTCAAAAAGCTCTTTACTGGGAAATCTCCTCTGCTGTAACCTCTTCTTCGGAAGAACAGAGTTCCCGTAAGAAACCCCCCAGAAGCAATCAGCAAAAAACCCATAAATCAAAAACCCATAACTCAGGTCATAAAAAATCTGTAAAAAAAAGGGTTGTGAAAAGTGGAAATAAGCCAAGAAATTCTGCGGAATCCGAAAAAACAGGTGGTGAAAAAAGAGAATCGCATAACAGGTCCCAGAGACAGGGGCCAAGAGAAAAGAGAGAAGATAAAAAAAACAAAGACTCCTTAGCAGCAGCTAAAGAGTCTGAACAGAAATAAATCAGGCTTTTTCTTCGGTATCGAAGTTATGGCCCGCAGTTTCGTCTTCGAGTGAGGAATCGTCTATAGGCTCTGTGCTATAGGTTCCAACTTCATCGTTGGAATCTTCAGCACTTCCTTCCAGACCTTCAAACACTTCCAGGGCCTCCTGCACGGTTACTGTGGAACCTGTAGGAGGTATTAAGACCAGAGTCTTTTTCCCGGCTCTCTTAAATTTGGGAACAACGAAACTTATGTTATTTGGATTTTCAAATTTAGCAGGCACCGGAGAAAGACCCTCAAACATTACCTGAGTTCCATCCACAAAACCACTTCCCACTAAATTTACAGCTATATCCGTTTCACTCAAGTCAACTTTTGGAGGAGTTACGATATTAATTCTCACCGAATCACTCATCACCTTACCACCCAGGTATCCACCCTGACTCACGCCTAAAAGACTTAAAAGTGTAGGTGGCATATCAGGAAGTCCGAGTAATAGATTTGAAGTATATAAAGTATATAGGTAAATGATAATTGAGACTATAGTAAAACCAAACATCTGTAGCCTCGGAAGACTGATAACACCCCCTTCCATAATAAGGTTACTCAATGCCGGAGGTGTATCACTTCTCTCATTCTTGGTCTTTTTATTACCGAGGGTATGAGAGGTTAAAAGCCCACCGTAACTGATAGAAAGTAAGATAAGAAGGGAAGAATTAAAGTCCGGTATCTGCCCGTTTCGAAGCAAAAGTCCGTGACTGATAGCAAGATAAAAATAAGCACCCATCAAAACAATGGTCCAGGAGGCAGCCTGAAACCGGGAAAGACTATAGGTATTCGTAGTGCTTTCCAGTAAAATCATTTCATAGTAATTCCAGCGTTTCATAATAAAGGCAATAATTCCCAGAATAATAAGCATTACTACGATACTTAAAAAACCGGTGCGTATCTTCCAGGTAGGTGGTAAAATACTGAGTGTATTATAATCAGAAGGTCTTCCTTTTACAATTACCCTGATTTTTACCTGGTTACGAAATATAATGACTTTCTTATTACCTCTTGTATCAGGTTGATCCTGTAAAAGATTTCTTCCTACCGGGATAGAAAACTTCAGAGTCTGCACTCCCTTTTCCGGTTTCGAAAGATAGAAAGGTTTCAGATCAGTAATAAAGCGTTCAAAAGTCAGACCATCATCGTTGACATAAGGCTCGTTCTCAACAAACTCAATACTTATATCATCAATATCCTCACCAAAATTTTTCCCCACAACTGTAACGGTAGCACCTTCTGCTCCTCCCTTAGGATCCAGTTTATCAATGAGAGGTTGCTTGTCAGGACCATCATCGCCCGTTTCTACTTCATAGAAAGTTTCGGCTACTACTGACTCATAATCCTTATCCAGTTTATATAGCTGTACCGTTACTCTTCCGGTTTCTTTAATATTATGGTAAGCGATAACCTGAAAATTTACCAGTTCCGGATTGTCCGGATCTGATTCAGCGGTTCCCCTGATTACATCTGTTTTTACTGAACCAATTTGAATACGGAAGGGAATCATGGCTTTTTTAGCATCATGTCCCTCTTTTCCATGATCCCCTTCACCGTTTAATTCTGCGATCATCTTCTTCGGATTTTTACCGAGAACGGAAACCCAGTAGTAGTTTTTTGAAAGATCCCTCACTGCAAAGTATTCAATGGAATAATCACTGGGAACTGTATCTTCCTTTTCATTGGGCTTTTCGGTTTCTTTAGCAGGTGGCTTAGTCCCGGTATCCTTAGGCTCTTCCCCTAAAAGGCCAGACACCATAAAAAAAGTCAAAAAAAGTAAGCCTGTTAGTCTAAGAAAAAATTTCATGTTATCACCTTATCTATCTTGTTTCTTAAATATTTTTATAAGTGTATAGATTGTAAATACAAAAAGAAAAATGTATGATATTGCATTTCCAAAAAGCATATAAAATGTAGAACCGGACTGTAAAACACCTACCTTATGCCTGTATACATCGGAAGATAAGATATCTGTAAACTTATTATCCACAATTCTTCCAAGATGATCGACAAATGTAGAAGTTCCGGAATTTGTTGAACGAACCATCCACCTGCGAAATTCAATAGAACGTAGTCTGGCCAAATCCATATGCTGATAGGACTCTACAGTCCTTCCGTACCACTTATCATTGGTGATATTTACAATAAAATCGGGAGCACCGGCTTTTGCAAACTTACGCACAAACTCAGGAATTATTACCTCATAACAAATAAGGGGAAGAAATTTTCCTTCTTCTTTTAATTCCACATTATTATCCCGGTAGTAATCCTTTAAATACGACATAGTCATCGGTTTTGTTTCTATCCAATTAATATGTGACTTAGAAAAAGAGGTACGCTTTGTTAAAGGTCTGTAATAGGAAATGAGTTCCTGTTTATCGCCGGGTAAAAATCGTCCGACCTGCGGTATAATAGAATACAAAAACTCAAAAGTTTCTCCAAGGGGAATGTATTCTCCGAAAGCAAGTAAATAAGATTTAGCATATGAATTTTTCCGTTCCCCGTTTGGATCATACAAAACTGAATGATTGTAAGAACGATGGTTTTTTGCTTCAGCCTTTCCATTTACAAAAAAGCTATCGATTTCATTGAAATAAACATTTGCCTTAAATCTCTGGTTTAAAAGAAAGATAAGAGCTTCAAAACGATACCAATAACTGGGAAAAAAAGAATTGGTAGCTTTCGTATTATGCGCAGAAAAAAAAGGAACAGCTGATTCAGGAAGCACGATTAAATCGGGATGAGTATCTCCTTCCCCCCCTTTTTTCGCCAATTTTTCAATTCGTTTAAATAGAATTTCCATACTTTCTTCAATGCTTCGTCCATCTCTAAATTCTAATGGAGCATCAGGTTGAATCATCATCACATCCACATATTTTGTGGGTTGTTGTTTTTCCCAATATAGAAACAAACCCGAACCTAAAAGAAAAAAACCGAGCAACATAAGAGGAATACTAAAAGTAAATAATCGATGTTGTTTAAAGAAATTTAGCCAAGTCTTCTTTCTATGAAGTAATCGAAAAATAAAGGGAGAAAAAGTATATAGATAAAAAGAAACGATGAAAACTAAAAAAGAAAGCCCGTAGACTCCGAAAACTTCAACAGTCTGTGCGAATATTAGGTTTCCGGCGATCAGGTTTCCAAAATGCCAGGGGAAAAGCTGATAAATAAATAATTCAGATATTAAAATAGCAAAACCGGCAAGAAAAATATTTCGCCCTATTTTTTTTCTTAAAAAAGAATACAGAATTAAAAAAACTGGGAATTTGAAAGAAGCTATAGAAGCATACAGGAAAAATAAAGGTAAAGCTATAAAAACCGGCAAACCACCAAACACAACAAACATGTATATAAGCCAGTAAAAAGAAAAACTCGTAAAAAAAAGAGAAAAGCCCATCCCCTTAAAAAGAAGTTTCTTATATTGCCCTCTGTATTTAGCCTCGACAGCAAAAAGGAAAAAGGGAACGAACCAGACGAAATGACTGAGTCCATAGGGAGCAAAAGAAAGGGCTGAAAAGAAAGCCAGGCCAGCATAACAAAAATAATCAAAGAGCTTAGTTCGTTTAAAACGAAAAAAAAATGGATAGAATTGTTTCATAGTGATAAATGGAACTAGCTTATACCTGAAAGTATCTGTCCATTCATTCTCTATAGATTAAAGTTTTTTAAAAAAGAAAGGAAGCGAACCTAAAAGTTCGCCTTATTTTCTGGTAACTACTGACTTTACTTTGCTTAATTTTCCGCGCAGTCTCATCACGGCTTTAGTGTGAAGTTGAGAAATCCGGGACTCGGTGACTTCTAAAACTTCTCCGATCTCTTTTAGAGTCAGATCTTCGTAGTAGTAAAGTACGATAACTTTTTTTTCTTTATCAGGAAGGGTCTTGATGGCTTCCACGATAATATTTTTTATTTCCTCTTTTTCTATAATGACATCCGGATTCAGGTTTTGTGGAGATTCCAGTGTTTCCATAAAAGAAACTTCATCATTCTCATCACCCAGAAACCAGATATCATTTAAGGATACTAAAGATGTGCCGCTAATTTTGGTAAGTAAGGATGAATACTCACTCATGGAGACCCCTAATTCGCGAGCAATGGCCTCATCATCTACTGTTTGACCTTCTTTGTTCTCCAGCATTCCGATAATTTGTTCGAGTTGCTTGGCTTTCTGACGAATAGAACGAGGAATCCAGTCTACGGAACGAAGTTCATCAAAAATACTTCCCCGTATTCTCGTCATGGCATAGGTCTTAAACTTAATTTCACGGTTGGGATCGAACTTTTCAATCGCATCTAAAAGTCCAAAGATTCCATAGCTCACCAGATCATCAAATTCAACATTCTGGGGCATTCCAATAGCTACCCTACCGGCAACATGCTTCACAAGAGGAGAATATTTCTCTACAAGATAATCACGTATCTCTCCCCTCTTAGTTGCCCTGTATTCTCTCCAAAGGGACATTTCATCAATCTGGTTATATTTCTCTAATAATTTGGACATACTTACTCTGACTCTCTTATAGAAACCCCGATTTTCTTGTATTTATCTCTTAGAGTGCAGATAACAAATTCACATCTACCTTATTGAATATAAAAAAAAAGGATAGTCTTTTTTTTATATTATGTAGCAAAAATAATCAAAAAATTTGTAGACCTTCCTAATTTTTAGGAAAATCCTCATGTCCTGCACTCAGGTTTTATCAGGATATTTTAATAGTAAATTTAAAAGGTAAATTTGTACAATCAATTTTTTTATTCGGAATCATTTGCCATCATAGTCCGAATCGCTTCTGCCATCAACTTGGGTTCGTTTCGAATTGGAACATTATCAACGATTATATGGTCTCCGTAGTTACCATCCGGTTTTTTAGGTCTTACAGGTTCCGGAGTAGATTCTTCCGAGGAAGCAAATTTTCCTGTTTCTTCTTCAAGATTAAATCCCTTATCTGACTGTGCGGAATAATCAGGTTCTGAATCCTCGGAAGAAAAGGATTCCTCACCCATTCCCCTCGCATGGGAAGTGCCCTCAAAAAAGTCGATAACTTCGGGAACATTTCTTTGCATAAAAAAATAGATTAAAAATCCGAGAGCGGCAAAAATCATAGCAGCCAGGAGAGCCACCATCAAAACATAACCTGCATGATTTCCAACAGAAAAACCACAGAGAGAACTCACGATAAAGGCCAGGACAGAAAGAAATATGATGAACTTAATTTGCAGAATCTTACCTTTATATTACCTTTTTTTTATATTCCTTATCTTTACTATCAAGGAAATTAAAGAATTTTTTAAAAAAATCCCCAATCCTGAATTCGGAATCTTCGTCCTCATCCATTTCTAAAATACGATTTTTGATTGCATTTACACAGGCTGAAGCCTTGCTCTTCGGAAATAGAGAAATAAAAGGTTTTTGTTTTCTTGCACTTAACTCAACCTCATCATCAAGATAAACCATACCTATACAACTTATATTGACTCCTATAAATTTAGAAGTTATATTTATTAGCCTTGAGGCAACTTTATTCCCTTCTTCATCGTTACGAACACGGTTTATCACCAGTTGAATTTTCTTATCCCTATCGTATAGGAGTACCGATTTGATAAGTCCGTAAGCATCTGTAATGGAAGTGGGATCCGGAGTGGTTATCACTAAAAGCTCTTTAGCCGAGGTCAAAAGTCCCATAACATTGGCTCCAATTCCGGCTCCTGTATCGATGATGATGAAATCATAATCCTCACCAATTTCTCCAAACTTTCGGATTAATTGATTTCTTTCAGTTGAATCCAGATCAGCCAGCTGTGTATATCCATTTGCACCGGGAATGATGTCGATTCCCTCGGTAGTTTGTACAATCACTTCCCGCAGGGTTTTATGACCTTTAATTACATGCAGTAAATTAAATCTTGGAATAATCCCCAGTAGCACATTGACATTTGCCAGACCCAAATCCCCGTCAAATACGAGAACTTTTTTGCCCTCTCTGGCCATAGAAATAGCGAGATTGATAGAGATAGTAGACTTTCCTACCCCTCCTTTTCCGGAAGCGATTCCAATCACCGTACTCTTAGGCCTTTCACTCAGAGCGGTATTTCTGGCTTCTCTAAACTCTCTTAATTTTCTAAGTCCTTCTGCTTGATCCATCATACTACCCGGAAATCTTATACTGAAAAAACCTCTCCCTTAATATCCTTCATCTTTTCCGGATGAACTATCACATCTGCCAGAAGTGCTTTTGAAGCGGGAATTATGTCAAAAGGAACTTCCTGTCCGGTGCTGAAATAAGTAAATGCTTTATTCTTTATATCTGCAAGTTCCATAAAGGGACCTACATACTCCGTTTCATCCAATTTTGTTAGTATTAGACGCTTGTAGTCCAAGTTTTCATACGCTTCCATAACCGATTTTGCATTATTATAGGAAACAGTTGAGGATAAAACCAGTATATTCTCAACATCGTCTTTTTCCCCGAAAGCTTCACTGAATGCCTTCATTTTTGCGTGGAAGTCCGGATTTTTATGGCTATAGCCTGCCGTATCAATCAATATCAACTCAGAACCATCTCTCTGTAAGTTTTCCTTAAACTTACGAATATCCTTTACAGTATAAAAAGGTATATCCATTGTATCGGCATATCTCTTTAACTGCTCAATCGCTGCAATTCGGTAATTATCGGTAGAATACAGGGAAACAAGACGATTCTGGTGTAAGAAGTATTTTGCAGCTAATTTAGCGATTGTGGTAGTTTTTCCACTGCCGGTAGGCCCAACAAAAAAGATTATTTTCCTTCTGCCCCTGCCCACTCCGGAAAGTAAATCCGTATCAACACTGACTCTTTCCTCCAGAATTTTAGCTGTTTTCTCAATTACAACAGCATTCTTCGATTTTTCTATAAAAGACAGGTGTTTTTCAGCTTTATGAATAATTTCAAATACATAATCCTGACTCATCCCTTCCGAACAAAGCCTTTCTTTTAGACGATAAAGATGAATCGAATCAAATTCTCTCAGATTATCCAGGTTTCCTGGCTTATTGAGAACTTCATCTTTAAGTGGATGCAGAGCATCTTTTCGAGATTGAAGGTTATTAGAAATATAAAAATGTTTTCCGGGCGCATCCTCCTCTTCTCCAGATCCCGGATCCGTTTCTCTGGCCAGAGGCTTCATATCACCTAAATTTTTTTTCTTTGGCTCAGCACCGGTTTTTTGTCGTAGTAATTCTTTTAGATCCTGTAGTTTCTTCTCTACTCTATCTTTAGAAGTTTGCTGCTCCGGAATACCGATAGCAATTTCATAGGTTTTTTTAGCGAGGAATTTAGTACCAAACAAGCCCCCTTCCGAAATTACTCTCTGGTCATACACATGAGCCTCCGGTCCATATTTCATTTTCATTTGCATGAAGCAATCCTGAATATCCTTGCCTCTAATTTTAACAAAGTCCATTTTTTTCCTCTATATCTCTGAATAAATACTATTGTCCTACATAAGTGGTAGTTGTACTGACCTTTTGTCCGGGTTCCGGTAAATTCATGCTGATAGAAGCATCAATCTGGGTTTTAACCGAAGAATGAATCTCCTCAACCGCCAGAACTGCAAAATTCCGGGGAGGTAATTCTTTTGCTAGCATATAAGAGAAAGGCAAACGAAGCACCCTTCCTACCACAAAAATTGGGAATTTTCCCTCGCCATGACAGCGACTATATTCTTTTATTACCAGTTCCAAAAGCCGATTATGAAACTCAGGGGATATTGAAATCAAGCTCCCCTCTATCGGATCCATTACTATATTTTTACTCAAACGCTCTGTTATTTTATGGTCAAGAGTAACCACATGAAGTTTTCCATCATGATGTAAATAATCGCTCACAATCTGACGGGATATAGCCTGCCTCGCATTTTCAGATAAGAAATACGAATCCCTCGAATCACTATTCGCAATCGACTCGAGAATGGAAACTATATTACGAATTCCCAGGCCTTCTTTAAGTAAATTTTGCAGAACCTGCTGAATAACACCCAGACCCACTTTTTTTTCTTCCAGTTCTCCCACAAGAGTAGGATGAGTAGCCCGAACGTGTTCCAGAAGGTTTTTCACTTCTTCTCTTCCCAGTAAAGAGGCCGCATGGTTGGAGATAAGCTCTTTCAAGTGGGTTACGATTACAGTAGATGGATCGACTACCGTATAACCTGTATTCTCTGCCTCAATTTTATCTGCCGGGTCTATCCAGAGAGCCTTATATCCGAAGGTAGGCTCTATAAACTCTTCACCGGTAATCTTTTCCTGCACTTTTCCGGCAGTATCGAGAGCCATTAATTTACCGGCTTTCACCTTACTACTTCCTACTACAATTCCATTGATTTTAATTGCATAGGAATCGTGATCCAGTTCGAGGTTATCCAGAATTCGAACCGCAGGTATTACAAGGCCTATATCCACAGCAAATCGTTTACGTAGATTGGAAATCTGATCCAGTAAAACTCCACCCTGATTCGTATCTACGAGAGGTACCAGATTAAGGCCCAGTTCCACTTCAATGGGATCTGTACGGAGTTCTTTGTAATAATCCGGTTTTTTCTCTTCCTGACTTTTGGTTTCACTCTTCGCCTTCTCAATGTTGGCAAGGGTTTCTTCTGCGTTTTTCTCAATCGTATAGGCCAGATAAGCAAATGACAGTGCGAAAAAGAGAAGGGTAAAAAAAGGTAAACCCGGAATAAACCCGGCAAAAAATAAGCTTCCCGCGATAACATAGAGAATCTTGGGTTTTGTAAAAAGCTGGTCTTTGAACTCGGTAGCCAGAGCCTTATCCGAACCTGCACGGGTAACAATCATACCGGTCGCTGTTGTGGCCAGAAGAGCCGGAATCTGGGATACGAGACCATCCCCAATGGTAAATTTGCCGTAATTTTGAATGGCCACGACGAAAGATTCGTTGCGGATCGAAGTTCCGATAATAATTCCACCCAAAAGATTAATGGCGGTAATAATCAAGCCCGCACGAACATCCCCCTGCACGAACTTACTCGCACCATCCATGGCTCCATAAAAATCGACTTCTCTCTGAACTTTTTTCCTTCGCTCTTTCGCTTCTTCTTCTGTAATATTTCCACTTGAAAGTTCTGTATCAATGGCCATCTGCTTTCCTGGCAAGGCATCCAGAGTAAACCTGGCAGCTACTTCCGAAATACGAGTGGCACCTTTTGTGATCACGATAATCTGAACGATAGTAAGAATTAAAAAGATAATAAATCCGACCATATACTTGGATAGGCCCGTTCCCCCACCGATTACGAAGGTACCGAACGCATCTATAATATGGCTATTGAAACTGGCTCCCTGGGTTAAAATTTGCCGTGTAGTAGATACGTTCAGGGCAAGTCGAAACAGGGTTGTTATTAATAGTAGGTTAGGAAAAATAGAAAAGTCCGAAGCTTCTTTCACAGACATAGACGTTAAAAGAATCAGAAGCCCCATCGCAAGACTCACCACAATCAGGATATCCAGAAGAAAGCCCGGAAGAGGGATAATCAACATTGCAACAATAGAGATAGCCCCTATCCCCATAATCACATCTGATTGCATATACCATTTTTTATCCATCAAGCAACTCTCCTGTATTTATCCAGTCTCGCAATGATCAAGGAAACTGCACGGAAAAATTTTACCGGAATCGGCATGTCCAGCTCGGCCTCATCATACAACATCCGGGCCTGCATCCTATCTTCAATTATCGGCACATTATTATTTTTGGCTATCCGGCGTATCATCAGGGCAAATTCATCCATTCCTTTAGCTACTACTACCGGAGCATCGTGAACCTTCGGGTCATAACTCAGAGCTACAGAAAAATGCGTGGGATTCACAATCACTACATCAGCTGTTTTTACTTTCTGTAACATTCCTTTTCGAATAAATTCTCTCATCATGTTTCGTCTACGGTTCAGAAGAGTTTTATCCCCTTCTGCTTCTTTATGCTCCCGTTTGGCTTCTGAAGGTGTAATTTTTAAATTCTCTTCATACTCGTATTTATTATAGAAAAAATCAGCAATCCCAATAATAACAAGAAAAATTCCTATGAAAAAAAATAATTTAAAAGAGGAAAAGAAAATTAACTGCATAGCTTCTTTAATCCCCATCTGACCGAGAAGAAGAAGATCCAGAAAATCAAAGGAAATAATGATATACGAAATCCAACCGATTAAAACCACTTTGGCTAATGATTTTATCAGGTTAAAAATGGTCTGTCGTGTCGGGAGAACTTTCTTGAAATTTGGAATGATTTTTTTAAAATTAAAACCTACTGCTTTCGGAGTAAATAAAAAACCTACCTGCACCACATTCCCTACAATAGCAGCCACAAGAGTAATCATAAGGGCAGGTAAAACGAGAGTAATTACATCCAAAGCACCCACTTTCATTAAATTAGCAAAACTCTCCGCGGTGAAAGAATCATAATCTTTGAAGTTTCCAAAGTAGCGGGTTATGATAGCGACAGCATTTATAAAGAGATGTTTTCCAAAAAAATAAAAGGCAATTACAGAAGCGAGTAAAACCACAGCTCCCGGAAGTTCCTGGGATCGAGGAACATTTCCTTTTTCCCTTTCTTCTTTCCTTCTCCTATCAGAAGGCTCCTCGGTTCTTCCCTCATCCTCAGCAGAAAATAATTGGAGATCTATTACAAAAGGATTTAATCCTGCCTGCTTGAGAAACAAGAGGGAATCGTTCTCGAAATCACGAACTATCATACTAACCCGCAGGCCACTCCCGGAGAAGGATATTTAACCTATCAAAAGCAATCACAATAGCATTTTCCATCTGTTTTATAACAAAAGGACTTACAATAATCAAAACAGAAAGACCGATTGCAATTTTTGTAGGGAATGCCAGTTGCAGGATATTTAACTGCGGAGCTGCTTTCCCCATAAGGGCTTCGGCAATAGAAACCAGAATGAGAATTCCCAGAATAGGAAGAGAGATTTGGAAAGCAACTACAAACATCGAACCGATGGCAAGCTGCAAAGCTTTAAAAAGCCCCTGATTAATTTCTGCTGTAAATTGTAAAACCTGCACCTTTTCAAAGGAATAATGTAAGGATTCAATCAAAACTCGGTGAGCACCGAGTACCAGGAATAACATCATTCCAAGAAGATTCTTTAAAGTACTGATAACGGGTAAATTCGATTGGCTGACCGGGTCTAAAACTTCCGTATAACCAAAACCTATAGGAACCGAAAAATACTGACCTGCCATCTGAAAGGAAGCAAAGATGATACTTACCATAAAACCCATAAATAGTCCCACGAGTAATTCGGATAAGATTAAAAGGTAATAGTCACCCATATGAGTAGGAACCCCGGGCAAAAATTTAGCAGACACAGGAAACAGAACCAGAGAAATAAAAAAAGCCAGAATCATCCTTGTAGAAACTTTCATTGCTGCAGAAGCGTAAATAGGTGCGGAACTAAATAGGCCCACGATTCTTGCAAAAAGTAGCATAAATAATTGAAAATGTTCTACAAAGGTTTCTATCATATTTTTTCAATCATCATAAACATAATGGTAGTATAATCCATCATTACCCTTACAATCCAGGCTGCAAAAATTACGATCACAATGAAAATCGCAAAAAGCTTGGGAACAAAAGCGATGGTTGGCTCCTGAATCGATGTGGTAGTTTGTAAAATCCCGATAAAAAGACCCACCACAAGAGCCACCAACAATATGGGAGAAGAAACTTTCATCGTGATAAACAAACTCTCCCGTAAAAGCGTTATTACATCTACATCTGTCATTTATAGCTCCTGACTAACTCATAAACCAAGAGGTTCCAACCATCCACCAGGACAAAAAGAATTAACTTAAAAGGTAGACTTATCATTACCGGTGGAAGCATCATAAGCCCCATAGATAAAAGAGTGGCCGCCACCACAAGGTCAACCACTACAAAAGGTATAAATAAGTAAATCCCGATGATAAAGGCCTTTTTTATTTCTGAAAGCATAAAGGCCGGAACCAGGACATAGGAAGGGACATCATCATAAGACTTAACGTCTTTAATTTTCCCTATTTTCAAAAACAATGCTACATCCTTAGTGCCCTTATCTCCAATTTGTTTTATCATAAATTTTCGGAGAGGTATCATCGTTCTATCAAAGAACTTGCTTGTATCGATTTTACCATCCAGATAAGGCGTCAAAGCTTTTTCATTAACATCTTTCAGGGTAGGTGCCATAATAAAAAAAGTCATAAAAACAGCCAGACCCATCATCACCTGGTTAGGGGGAAGGTTTTGAATCGCGAGGGCTCTTCTTACAAAATCCATCACTATGACTATCTTGGTGAAAGAGGTGACAGACATGATAATGGCCGGTGCTATAGAAAGGATGGTAATAAGAAAAAGAATCATCAAAGAAAGACTGGTTTCTTTGGGATTCTTGGCTTCGTTGATATTAAAATTCAAGTTAGGTATTGGAATCCGGGTACCGGTATCCTGGGGAAAAATAGCCGAGGATAAAAGAAAAAATAAACCGAAACCCACAAGTGGCCAGATAATCTTTTTTGTTTCAGTAAGTGAAAAGCTAAAGTTCATGACTATTTGCCCGGTGTTTTATTTTTCTTTTCAAGCTGGTTCCGTTCTTTCTTTAATTTTTCCAACCTATCCAACTGTCTTTGTTTGATTTCATTCACAACGTCTTCCTCTGATTGAGCCTCTGACCGGGAATAAAAGTCTACAGTTTCCGGCTCTTCCTTTACACGAAACCCTTCCTCTCGCTTAACAACAGGAGTCTCATCTACTTTGGCTTCGGCTGGCAATTTGATACCTGTTTTCAAATTTTTCAACAATATTTCTAAAAAATTTTCTTCTACCGGCTGAATTTCATCGCGTTTCATATAAATTCTTTCTTTAATTTCAGGTGAAGTTATCTCAGTTATCAGGTTGATAGAACCATCTGCCACACCTAAAACCATAAGGATGCCTTCGACATCTACGATCTGCAATTGTTTACCCGGGGCCAGAGGAAGGCTGGCCAGAACCTGCATAGAATCTTTTACCGGAAAACCCGCAATGCGACTTTTGGAGAGAAATTTCAGAGCATAGTACATAACAGCGCTTAGAAAACCGAAAACCAGTATAATTTTAAATAAGACCCAGGTTAAAGAACTACCCTCTTCTTTAGGCTTATAACGCTCTTCTACCGGATTTATTTCTTTGGTTTCTTTTGGGTTTTTGTCTTTGGTTTCTTTTTTGTCCACCGGACTTTCCTGCTTGTCCGGCTCCAATTCTTTTTTTAGAAGGTCATTTAAACGCTCGGTTTCGGATTCAGCCAGGAGAGAAAAACCGAAACAAAGGAAAAAAATAACAAAAAGAGTTCCTTTTTTAAGTGATTTATGTCGCATTTATTAACCCGATATGATTCACAAGCATATTTCCACAAGGGATTTTGGAAAGAATTTTATTTCAGGAATAGAATTTTAATGCGCAAAAAAATTATGTGACAGACAGCTCACCTATTCAAAGCGAGCACATCAGCAAGAGTCCAGCCCTTATATTTCTGTTTCTTCGCGTTTATTTAAAGACTTTGCCGGAGCCTCATCGGTAAAGATTTCACGACTCGAAACCCCAAGCCAGGCCGAGATGATTTTTTGGGCCTCAGGAGGAACCGGTTTCTTCTCTTCTATCCAATCTTCGATAACCTCCGGGCTTTCTTCTACAAATTGACTCAATTCTCCCGGTTTTTTACCTGTCTTCTGCATAGTTTCTTTTAAACGTACCGCCCAGCGAGAAAGTGTATTGGTTTCCGTAGAACTAAAGAAGGACTGACCCGTGCGATAAATTTTCTCATAGGCATGTTCGGATAACATCCCGGAGATAATGGCAAGGAAAGAGACAAAGAAAGGGTTCAAAGCTCCATCATTAACTACATTGCCGGAGGAATCCGTGATAATAATTTGGCCCGACTTAACCAGAACAAATATAGCAATCGCTGTTACCATTCCCAGAAAAGGTCGAAATAAAAACCAGAAGAGGGAACGGTTTTTCCCGGAAGGTCGGAAAAGCTCTCGTGTCAGATAAATAAGACTTCCAAGGGCACCCATAGATAAAGTCAGAATAAGTGTTAGAAGCTGCGTAGGCATGGTAGCAAGTAACTTAAACTTGAGATAGGTTAGATACCTGAGTTCTACCAGTAAATCCTTTACATCTCCTTCGGCGACTTCCCCAAGTGCATTCTGGCTTTTTTCGTGCTGCCTGATAGCAGAAACCAGGGAATCCAGAGTTTTAACCAGGGTCTCTTCTGAACTTTTCTGACTTTTTTCATTTTCAACGAGATTCTCAGTTATCTTTCCGAGCTGTACAATCAATTGACTGTGTTTAGATGTAGAAGTTTCTAATTTTTGAATATACTTATCTACTTCGGTTTTAGTAAGTTCTGAACCCGGTGGAAGATTCGTATCTTTAACTTCTTTAACTTTGACTTCGGTTTTGATAGCATTGCGAAGGCCAAGCCAATTTGTATAGACCTCTTCAAATTCTTTACCGAGGTCGCCGGAAATGGATTTGAAATTAGTAATAATGTCAACTCGCTGTTGTCGGAGTTTCTTTAATCTCTGGTCTTCTTGAGTTAGATAAGTTTCCTGGGTATTGACTTCTGTTTTTAAAGAGGTGAGATTTACAAGACCTGCTTCGTACTGCTCTACAAGGCTCATGAGTTGAGGAACGGAATAGCGTTTTTTGGTCTGAGGGTCCACGTATTTATATACCTTTTCCTGAAACTGTTGGGAACTAAGGGTTCCGAGAACCAACCAGGTAGATACAAGATAAAGAAGGACGAGCCAGAGAATTTTAGTAGAGTATTCAATATTATCAAAAAGTTTTTTAATAAGAGATCGAAGAAAATATTTATAGGTTTGTTTATCGGATTTTACTGTTTGTTCCTGCATAAAAAGATTAAATACAAATAGGAAGTTAGAAAGCAATATTTTTTTTTGCAGTTTTTTCTCTTAGACTCAGTTATTTAAATATAAGATTACTTTGGTTCCCTTATTGGGCTCTTCTTCTCTGGACTGTATATAAATTTTTCCACCAAATTCATCCATAAAATTTTTTATAAGAGGCATGCCATAACCGGTTCCGATTTCTCCTTTTGTACCGCTGCGACTTGTGGGCTTGGAATAATCAAATATATTTTCCAATAAACTTTCAGGCATACCGATACCCTCATCCTTTACTGTCATTTTAACCTTATTTTTTATTACTTTAGCTTTTATTATAATAGTTTTTCCTTCTTCGGAAAACTTAATAGCATTGCTCAGTAAATTCATAAATACCGAATACATAAATACCGTGGGATCTAATTTGATGGTGATATTTTGCGGAACCCGATTTATACAGGTAAGTCGTTTATCATTTATCTTTTGTTCCATTAGCTTGATAGAATTTGCAACGGTTTCATATAATTTTATCTCAGAATCTTTTAATACTAGTTTACCATCCTCTAAAGCTCTCATATTCCTAACGCTATCAATGATGTCAAAGCAGGATTGAAGACTTGAAGATAAATGCGGCATAAACTGTATAAATGCTTTTGGATCTGTTTCTGCAATTTCAAAAGCAGACTTTAATCCGGAAAGCGGATTACTTAAGTCATGCAGCAGAACCCTGAGTAGTTCTAAAATTTTATGCTGTTTTTTTTCTAAATTTTCCTTTTGGTTTTTTAATTCCAATTGAAGTTTCACTCTCAATAATAATTCATAGGTGTCAAAAGGTTTAGTAATATAATCACTGGCTCCCATTTCCAAACCTTTTATCTTTTCTGATTGCTCTGATTTGGCCGTCACGAAGATGATCGGAATGTCAGAACAGGAAGGCATCTTCTTAATTTCCTGAAAAGTTTCATATCCATCCATAAACGGCATATTTATATCGAGTAAAATTAAGTCCGGTTTTGCATTTTTTAGAGTATTGAGTGCTTCTTTGCCACTCATAGCAATAGTTATCTCGTATCCTTTTGCTGCTAAGATATTTCCTAATATTTGAATATTCTGCGGCATATCATCTACTAATAATATTTCCTGTCTTTTTTTCATTCTAAGCCATCCTCATATTAGATCATATTTTTTAGTTTATCCAAGCACTGTGGAAATTTACTCAACTCTTCTTTTAAGGTAACTATATCAAAGGAATTAGCTGCCTTTAGTAGCTCCTCAGACCAGTCTTTCAAAGAAGAATAATCATAATTTATAGAAATTTTTTTGGCTTTCTCGGCAAAACTTATAATCCTTGAAATATTATAATATACTGTAATTTCATTATACTTTTTTGATAACTTTTTTTGTAGAACATCATATATAATTCGTGCCTTTTCTTTATCAAATTTATCTTCAACTACTTGAGTAAGCACTTCTTCCGATCTCAGAAGAATTTTAAGCTGCCTCAGCAAATCACGCATTACAAGAGGCTTATATAAATAAGCATCGGAAAAATGTTCCACTTCTTCTTTTGAAAAATTCAATACAGAAGCAGTTACAGCAATGATAGGAATATTTTTTGTTTTATGTAATGATTTAAGATGTTTAATTGCATCAAAACCATTGATTTTTGGCAGGTTTAAATCCATAATAATCAAATCCGGATAACACTTTTCAGCTTTATCAATCGCTTCTTCTCCATCAATAGCTTCTATATATTCCAATTCAGGGATTTTTTGCAAGTATGTGATAATTAACTCACGATTAATATCATCGTCATCCACAATTAAAACTTTGGTTTTACCAAATTTAGTCACTATTTCTTCTGAACTATTTGAAGGAATTAAGTTAAATTCAGATTGTGAGATGATTGAAACTTTATCTATCTGAAGTGTAAAAATCGAACCAAAATTAGGCTTACTATAAACCCAAATATCCCCTCCCATTAATTTCGCTAATTTCTTTGATATACTTAAGCCCAATCCGGTTCCTGAGTATTTGTTAGAGTCTTTAGTTTTTCCCTGTGAGAAAGAATCAAAAATGCTGGATAATTGTCCTTTCTCAATTCCGATACCGGTATCTATAACCTGTACCTGTAATTTAGCGTTATTATAGCCTTCTTCTTTTCTTCTGATACTTACCTTTATTTTTACACTACCCGCATCTGTAAATTTTATTGCATTACCAATTAAGTTTAATAGTATCTGTCGAATCCGAAACTCATCGAGCAAAAAATTACGAGATAAACTTTTGGGGTAATCCAGACTTAAACGAATTCCTTTTCGATTGACAATTTCTTGAAAGATAAGTAATAACTCATTTATCATTTCTTTTAAGTTAACCGGTTTTAGTTCAATCTCAATTTTATTGGCTTCAATCTTTGATAAATCTAAAATATCATTTATGAGGTTTAATAAAATATTTCCGCTCTTATGTATTCTTTCTGTATATTTTTTTAATTCGGGCTCTCTCGTTTTTTGATCTATAAGTTCTGCAAAACCTAAAATGGATGTCATAGGAGTTCTGATTTCATGGCTCATATTAGCCAAAAATTCGCTCTTTGTACGATTAGCAGATTCCGCAATTTCTTTGGACTTTATAATACTTTCTTCGTATTTTTTCCTAACCGTTATATCTGATACAATAATAAAAATACCGCGATTTTCTCCATTCTCAAAATGAGGAATATAAGTTACTTCTACATCATGGGAAAGCTTATCTTTATCATAAAGTATATTATCATATACAACAATATTTCCTTCAAAAGCCTTTTGTAGATTTATTTCAGAACGCTGGAAAGATTCTTCTCCAATGATCTCAGCAATTTTTTTTCCTATTATATCATTTCTCCCGAAGAAATTTATATAAGCCCGATTCGCAAATTTATATCGATAGTTCCTATCTACGTGACTGACAAGTACGGGAATATTATTATAAATAAGCTCTAATTCTCTTTGACTTTCCTCCAATCTGATACTGGTATTTTTAATATCATCAATGTTTTCGTGTATAGAAATCCATACCCTCCCGTACTCATAGTGATCAAACTCGGAAACCTTTGCCCGACTCCAAAATAAGCTTCCATCTTTTCTCTTATTTAAAACTTCTCCTTCCCACTTCCCACTCTTAATTAAAGAATTGATAATAATCTCATGAATCTCAGGATTATTTGGATCGTTTAAAATACTTACATGTTTTCCTATAAGCTCTCCCTTATCATAACCAAACATTTCTTCCATAACCAAATTTGTATATGCTATCGTATTATCTTTTACAAAGACTATATGAAGACCGATAATCATATTTTGCAATACCTGGCTTTGAAAGCTTAGCTGCTTTTCTATCCTGATTCTTTCTGTTTTATCCCTGGCATGAATACTGATTCCTTTACGATTTGGAAATACATTTACTTCATAAATTCTATTATATGTCTTGAAGGGGATTGTTTGTTCAAAACTGATAGGTGTTTTACAATGAAGGAGTGTGTCTAAAAGCGTTCTAAGCTCTAATAGTTCTTCGGTTAAAGGAAAAATTTGTTCAATCTTTTTTCCTAAAATATCTTTCTCATCTATACCGGATATTCTTGCAGCTTCTTTGTTCCAATACGTAACTATACTTTTATCATCTATAGTTATAACAACATCTGTAAAGCTTTCTAACAAATTCCTGTATTTATCTTCACTTAATTTTGTATGATATTCTTTAGTTTTGAATTTTTGAATATTGAAAATCGAAACATATACGTCATCCCGATTGTTTTGAAGCTTCATATCAACAAATACCCGGAGAGGACCTATTGCAGGACTCTGTATTTTAATTTCAAAACCCGAAACCTTTTCCCCTTGCTTAACTCGGCTCTGCTTAGAAAAAAAAATATTTAAAAACTTTTTATGTATAAAATGAGTAATTTTCCGTTTAATAATTTTGTTTTTTGGAAGTTTTACTAAATCAGAAAATGTTTTATTAACAACAATTATAGAATTATCTTTCAAAATAATACAGGCATTTGGTGCATTTTCAAATAATTCATAATAATCTTGATTCAATTCATCCATCATTTACTATGTTACGAATAATTCTTTATTCGGCAATCTTAAATATTCATTGCTATTTTTAATACTGCTTAATTCTAATGGTATTTCGTATGTTAATGAAAAACAAATTTATACTTCTAATCCTTCTCGGACTATCTTTTCTTTTGAATGGTTGTATGAGCGTTATTGTGTTGCAGAATTATTCTCCAACTCCTAATGATTATTCCTTAATCTATAAAGGTGCCAGAGAAGGCTTAACTATTGGTTTTTCCCCAACACCCTCCTACCACTATTACGGCCCTCCCACTTTCTTTTATCTATTTGATGTCCCTTTTAGTTTTATATTAGATACAATCTTACTTCCCTATTCCGGAACAAAAACTTTATATTACAGATACAAATTCAACAAAAATCAGGATTTATTCAAACTAATCAGAAATAATGATCTTAAAAAACTACAGGCTCTGTTACCCTCAAAAAGAGACATCAACTCCAAGGATTATGAAGGGAATACCCTACTTATGGAAGCTTCCAAAATAGGAGCCGTAGATATAATTAAATTCCTCCTTGAAAAAGGTGTAGATATTTCTACTCCGGATGCGAATGGCAAGACGGCCTTTTCTCTAACTTTAAGTGATACCAGTAATTATGAGGCTTATAAAACCTTCCTCTCCTTTGATGAGAAACTAATAAGTTATAATGATTATGCCTTTTTATTTGAAGCTATCGGACTCAGAAAGATAGAAGTTGTAAAAGACTTACTGACTCGAATTCCCAATATCGAGAAAATTAAAAACCAGACAGGACAGAGTGTCCTGCTATATGCGGTTCAAGCAAATACAGATGGGGAAATAGTTCATCTACTATTAGAGAAAAAATTTAACTTATCAGACAGAGACGATGATGGATTTGGCTTACTCCACTATGCAGTACAAAATAGCGATCTGGCTATGGTATCTTATTTTGCAAAAAACAAGGTAGATATAAATTCCGTAACCAAAAGTAAGGAAACTCCCCTTTCCCTGGCCCTGCAAAACGAGGATGAAGAAAAAAGAAAAATTGCCGCATTTCTTCTCGATAATACTGCAAACATCAATTACAAAAATGCTGATGGACAAAGCCTCTTACATCTAAGTGCACAATTTGGCTATCTTGATATAGTAAAAAAAATTATTCAGAAAAAAGCTGATGTTAATGCAAAAGCAGCAAATGGTTCTACACCCTTAATGCTTGCTCTATATGCACAAAAAAGCAATGTGGTAGATTACCTGAAAGATTTATCCGACCTAAATGTAATCGATGAAAAAGATTCAGGTTTGATTCATTATGGAGCTGAGTATGGAACTGCAAAATTTATTCAATTTTTGATTTCAAAAAAAGTTGATATTAATGCTCGAACAAAATGGGGACAAACAGCTATATTTCTGGCATTGAATAGTTATACAGAATACGGTCCGGAAATAGTTAAATTACTGATTCAGAATAAAGCAGATGCAACATACAAAGACGATTCGGGATGGGAAATGATTCACCATGCCGCCCATCATGGGAATGCAGATTTACTTCGTTATTTAATTTCTCAAGGGATCGATCTTCATAAAAAAGAGCCTGAAAATGAAACTCCCATTATCCTGGCGTTTAAACAAAAACATTGGAAGGCAGTTACAGTTCTGGCTCAGAATGGAGGAGATATTAATAGTATAGATAAAGAGGGTAAGAATGCACTCTGGTATGCAGTCGAAGATAATAACCCGGAAGCAGTAAAAGAACTGGTAGACTTAAAAATAGATGTTCACAGTTCTAAAAGTAAGGACGCCTACAGTCTGGCTAAAAAATATAAGTATTCGGATCTTTACAAATACTTTCAATAAGCTCTCGCCTAAAAGGAAAGCAGGAGTTCTAATTGCTTAACAAAACTTTGCAAATACTTAAACTTTGTTTCTATGTCAGATAAGTTACTCAGGCCATTTGACCCCGAAGAACTTTTGGGTGGAAGAAACTGGGCTTTCTTCGAGGGAAAGCTCATCTTTTTTGATGAGGCTTCACAGCAATTCCTCATGGCCGAGATACTGGAAGGAAATAACTATAACTTCGAGGATTATTTGAGCCTGCCGGAAGGTGCACCCTTCCAACTGATAGAGGGAGAACTTACTTTTATGGCAGCATCGGAAAAACAGGGAAGGTTCAATCCAAAGCCATTGAAGGTTTCTCCCTTGATGTAAGCGAGATTTTTTAAGCTCTCCGGGAAGACGAGCCTTCGGAGTGTCGCCTGCAATTCTCATTGTCTTTCGAAAGAGCAGGTGAGCAAACGCTTTCTGTTAATTTATATATGTCTAATGTTTAAATTATGTTCTCATTTTCTAATACATTATTCATTCGTTCTAAAAGAATTAAAAGTTCTTTAGAAATAGTCTCCAGTTCTTTCATTTGCCTTTTTGCCAGGTCTATATCTGAATTCTTAATGCTTAAAACAGCTGCTTTTGCAACTGCGTGTAAATCTTTATGATGTTTCTCAAATTCTCTTGCAGTATCTGTAGTTTTATTTATCTGCAATTTATTATACCAGACACCCAGTCGACAGGTATTACTATCTGCTATATTATTCGGATCTAATATTTCAAAACCCATCATATAATTATATATTTTCCACTTCCAAAGTAAATGATCCATTTTGGCAAGCTGTAAATATCTCTGAAACCGAATATTTGTATTTTGAGGAAGAATGGATAAACGAAATTCATCCAACAAACAACTCAATCTATAAATAGAAGCCCCTGTATCTTTTGAGACTTTTTTCAGAGTATCTGCCAATGTATTTATCTCGGAAGCGTCATTCGTAACTTTCCTGGACAATTCTAATTGCTGGGTTAATGTTTTCGAAATCCCCTCGTTTGCATTTAGCATAGATCGCGTGATGTCCAAAACTCCATGAACTGCTTTGCTGGAATTAGATACTGAATTTCGATTTTCCTGAAGTGATTTTAAAGAAATACTCCCCTGTTTGGTAATTTCATCGGACTCTTCAAGAAGCTCATTAATTTCATTGTACATTTTCTGTACTGAATTTTGAATTTGCTCTGCCATCTTCTGAATTTCTTCAGCAACCACAGAAAAACCTTTCCCGTAATCTCCGGCTCTTTCCGCTTCTATACTGGCATTTAAAGCTAATAAATTTGTCCTCTTGGAAATCGAAGTAATAAGTTTTACGAGTTTAGAAATATTTTGTAGCTTAATGTTAAAGGTCTGGAATGCTTTTATATTCTCTTCGATTAATTCCGTTGAGTTCTGAAATTCCCGTATAGACTTATTCACTTCTTTTTCACTTTTATAAATAACTGTTTCACTCTCCTCTGCTTTTGCAGTAATAATTTCTGCATGACTATTAATATCCCGGATACCAGAATTAAGAGTCTCAATAGAGAAATGGATACTATGAATCTTTTGATCCTGCTCATCTGAAAAATGAACCAGATCCTGTATGGTATCCAGACCGGTCACATATTCTAATATCTCTGATGCTTTTTCCAGGTTAAGTCCGAAAAATATATCATAATAGTATTCTACTACCAGTTGCATATCCAGAGAAAAACGTTTATTTAAGGCATTCATATAGAGTATAAACTTGTTTCCGGATTTGACGTATTTATAAAGATACTTTAATAAACTCTCTCTTAATACTTCATAAGAACCTAAATAGAAATCTATGGGAAGATTAATTTCATAGTGCTTTCTGGCAATTCTGGAAATATATTGTATATATTCTTTATCTAAAGTTTTTCTATGAATAGAATTTAAGTATTGTACAAAAGTAAATTCTAATTTAGCAATAGATGAATTTTTTTCGATAATTCTCTTAGCTTTTTCAGTTTTTAAAATTTTAGTATAAAAGTTCTTAACTATCTCTTCCTTTCTCATATCTACAAAGGGCTTTAGTTCATTTAGTAACTTTAAATCCTTTTCTGTAAAATCTAAAAAATCCGCTTTCGTCCTCACGAATTCCAGACTGTAAATATCTCTATCACTCTCTTTTTTAAAAAACATGTTTTCCCTCAATTTCTTAGCTTAAAAAGATTCATTGCATTTTCATAATAAAGTTTTTTTAATACTTCCTCTTCAAGACCGATTCCGTGTATCTTCCAAAATCCTTTTCTGGGTTTATGTGACGGAAAATAGTCAAAATATTCATCCTTTGTTTCCAGAAATCGAGTATAAATTTCCAACTTCTTTCTATCCGGAGGACCATCTGTTCCAAAAAGAATCCTGTCCTGATACTTTGTAAAGAATCTCCGGCTCGTATAGGGTTGCCTTCCGAGTTCATCAATTCTTGCCGCTATATCCACATATACATTGGGAAAATTATCCAGTAAGAAAGAAACTTCTTCCAAATTGTGCCCGGATGCAGCCATGTGTACGGCAATAAATCGTAAGCCGGGATGCCTTTTAAATAAGGCATTTCTTTCCTGAATTACAGTTTCTCTTGAAGGGAAATCAGTCCCGGTAAAGGACCACTCAGGCCTTCGTATCAATTCCGGATAACGTTCGTTTGTTTCATCTATAGGCAGGAAAAAACTGGGAGGATCTACCGTATGAATGGCTACAATCAGTTTTTCTTTTTCACATTCCTCAAATAAAGGCTTTAAGGATGGTTCATCGATATGCAAGCGATTTCCATTGAGATCTTTTAAATTAAGACCAAAATTTTTCCAGAGCTTAATCCCCTTAGCTCCATTTTTTATATCTGCCCTCAGGTCAGAGAGCATAAGAGAAACATAATTTTTCTCTTTCTTTTTTAAATGTTCCCAGTTAAAACCAGCAAAAAAGAACATTCTATTATCCTTATATTCATTTTGTAAGTTTAAGAACTCCTCTCCTGTTTGAAAATTCAAATTAGCAAAGCCCTGTATATTGAGTTCATCCAATTGCTTGAAAAACTTTTCAGGCTCAGTTTTGAAAAATTTACCCAGATGCCCGTGTGCCTCGAATACAGGATATTTAGCCAGTTTATTCAATCTTTTATCCCGGTTATCGAGCATAGACACCGGCTCAAAAGAGCTTAAAAGGAGATCGTTCTGAAAAGAGGGTATTTTCCCGGGTGGTTCAAATCCCAGTAGATAATAAGCTACGAACCTGAGACGAATTCGAAAACTAGAACTCTGGTATAAAACTAAAAAAATATTGAGTATAAGGGATAGTATAAGAGCCTGTCTGAAAATGAAGCAGCAGGCTCTTACAGCTTGCTTCTCTTTTATAGATAAGTCTATTTTAAGACACGCTGTAAGAAAAACTTTCAGAATCCCGGGTTTTCTCTCCATGAAAATATACTATAGAGCTTAAGTTTCCTGTCTATAAGAATTCAATTCGTTTCTTTAAAATTCTGATTTACAAAACCAAGTATAAACAATTAACTTGAGCTTATTATTACGGGGGATTTATGAAATTTCACTTAAGAGTTTTACTTTTTTTATTTGCTTTGCTTCCATTTTCCATATACTCAGCTCCGGGCCTCAGCCTGTTTTCTCCAACAGGGGAAGTAAAAGATATTCAGCAGGTCAAAGTTATTTTTTCAGAACCGGTTGTTGCTTTTGGAGATCCATCCGCAAATACTGATATTTTTCAAATTTCCTGTTCTGCAAAAGGTAAAGCACGCTGGGCAGATGAAAGAACTTACCTTTACGAATTTGAAAGCAAACTTGGCTCTGGACACGAATGCACTTTTACCTTAAAAGATTTTCCTACAGCTTCCGGTCATACCATTCGCGGAGGAAAGAAATATTCGTTTTCCACAGGAGGACCGCAGGTTTTATATACATCTCCCTACATTGGCTCTGATGTTTCCGAAGATCAAATCTTCTTATTACAAGTAGATGGTCCTGTAGATATGCCTTCTCTTGAAAATCATATTAATTTTATAGTAGAAGGTATTGCAAGTCCTATAGATACCCAAATCCTTTCTCCTGAAGATATACCTGAAATCATTAAAGCTAATTATGGTAAAAATATACCGGAAAATTTAGTTATCGTCAAAGCTAACAGGACCTTTCCCAGCGGAAAAAAAGTAAGCCTTATCTGGCAATCAGGTATTCGATCCGTTTCGGGAGTTTCGTCTACTTCAAGGCAAGTTTTAAATTACAAAACAAGGGATGATTTTACAGCAAGCATACATTGTTCTTATGCATCTAAAAAAGGTGATTGTATTCCACTCCTACCGATTACTCTATCATTCTCATCTCCTATATCTATAGAAGATGCCTTAAAAATAAAATTTCAAACCGGTTCTAAAATCTGGAAATCCGATCTTGACTTAAAAGCCGAAAAACCTACATCTGTAACAGAGATCAATTTTTCAGGCCCTTTTCCGGAGGAAACCAATTTTACCTTAAGTATTCCGGCTTCTATTAAAGATGATGCGGGTAGAATTTTAAAGAACTCTTCAGACTTTCCCAGGTCTGTGAAAATTTCCTCCTTTCCCCCTTTAGCCAAATTTTCTGCAAAATTCGGTATACTTGAACTGAATGCAAATCCCGTACTTCCCGTTACGGTTCGAAACATTGAAGAAAAAGTAAAACTCAGACTCCTACAGCTAAACCCCCTGAATTCTAAAAGTTTTGGACCTTTAGAAGGAAAAAAGGTAGGAGTGAAACCGGAGAATATAGTTTTCTGGCTTCAAAAATTATATTCCTCAAAGATAAGCCGCTCCGTGTTTAAAGATATAAAGCAGGGCAAGAAGTTTCTCTTACCACGAAAGAACGGTATTAATGCTTTTGAAGTAGTGGGAATACCTCTTAAAAAGCCCGGCTTTTATGTACTTGAACTTACCAGTCCGGCTCTGGGTGTGCATGTAAATAAAACCGGTAAAAGTGCTTATGTTGCAACTTCCGCTCTCGTGACCAATATGGCGGTCCATTTAAAAAAAGGTACTGAGAATAGCCTCGTTTGGGTCACAAGTCTTGATAAAGGTGAAGGCATTGCAGGAGCTACAGTTGAAGTGCGAAACTGTGAAAATAAGGTTTTGATACAGGCCCGAACAAATGAAGAAGGAATTGCTATATTTTCTTCAAAGAATATTAAAGAACCGAAATACTGTTCTTATAAAAACTATGCGAATGGCCTTTTAGTTTCAGCAAGCAAAGGAAACGATTTCTCATTTGTTCATTCTTCCTGGGAAGATGGAATTGAAAACTGGAGGTTCAACCTCTCTTCCGGAGAAATAGATAACAAGGAAATATATCATTCAATCCTGGATCGAAGCTTATTACGAGCCGGAGAAGAACTTCATATAAAGAATCTGGTTCGTTTACACACCGGAAAAGGAATGCGTTATCCGAAACTTGATACAGTACCGGAATTAATGGAAATCGAACATATAGGTTCCGGTCAAAAATTTCGCTTTTCTTTAAAATGGGAGACAAATAGAACGGCTGATGCCAGTTGGAAAATTCCTAAAGATGCAAAATTGGGTGAATACCAAATCTATCTTATGTATCCTAAGGATAAAAATAACTCTTATGAAAGGAAATATAGTACAGAAAGCTTTAGAGTAGAGGAGTTTAGAATTCCCCTAATGAAGGCTGATGTAAAGGTTCCAACGGAAAAAATAGTTTCAAAAACAAATTTTCCTGTGAACCTGAGCATTTCTTACCTTTCAGGTGGAGGAGCCGGAAATCTTCCTGTAAAATTTAAGTATTTTGTTAAAGATGATTATTATACAAGCTTTCCTGATTATGCAGATTTCTCCTTTGATTCAGAAAAAATTATCCCGGGAAGATTCCGTACAGATAGAGCTGAAAATGAAGATGAATTAAAAATTGAGAAGATTCAACAAATCAAACTTGATGAGACCGGTGGAAAAACTATTACAATCAGTGGTTTGCCCACAAAAGATACACCCTATAACGTTTTGACCGAGTTAGAATTTGCAGATCCAAATGGAGAAATCCAAACCGTAAGTAAAAGAATACCGGTTTATCCAACAGAATACGTTATTGGGATTAAACAGGATAGTTGGATTGCTTCCAAAGATAAGTTGAAAATTATTTCCCTGGTTTTAGATCTAAGGGGTAAGCCGGTTCGCGGACAGAAAGTTAATGTGGATATGTATTCCCGGAAGTATTTCTCACACAGAAAAAGACTCGTAGGTGGTTTCTATTCCTATGAAAGCTATAGGGAAATAAAAAAATTAGGAGAGTTTTGCTCCGGTCAGACAGATGAAAAAGGAATGCTTATCTGTGAAGGTAAAACAACGGAAGAAGGGAATATTCTCTTTTCCGCAAATACTATTTCAAGCTCAGGAAAAGAAGCACGTTCAAATACAGAGATTTGGATAGAATCTCCTAATTCCTGGTATGCGGGCAGCGACCATGACAGGGCTGATTTAATTCCTGTAAGAAAAAAATATGAAACTGGTGAAGAAGCTGAATTTCAGTTTAGAATCCCCTTTTCAGAAGCGAGGGTACTGGTTACCGTGGAAAGAGAGGGGATCCTTGACTCTTACATACAAAATGTGAAAGGACGTAATCCGAGCATTCGTATTCCTATAAAAAACAACTATTCGCCAAATGTTTTTGTTTCGGCTATGGCAGTCAGGGGTCGTGTAGGAGGCATACGTCCTACAGCTCTTATTGACCTGGGAAAACCATCCTATAAATTAGGAATTGCTGAAATAAAAGTTGGTTGGAAGCCACATGAATTAGAGGTGAAAGTAGAACCTGATAAAGAAGTTTACGGGGTAAGAGAAAAAGCAAATATTCGAGTAAAAGTATCTCCTTTAATACAATCAAAACTTCCGAAAAATACGGAACTCATTGTGGCTGTAGTGGATGAAGGATTATTAGAATTAAAGAATAACACATCATGGAACGTATTAGAAAAAATGATGGGAACCAGAGGTAATACAGTGCAAACCTCAACTGCCCAAATGCAGGTTGTAGGTAGACGACACTTCGGACTAAAAGCTATTAAGCAGGGAGGTGGAGGAGGTACCCAAAATACCAGGGAATTATTCGATACTCTTCTTTACTGGAAAACCGGTATTAAACCAAATCCATCAGGTGAAGCTGAATTTAGCTTCATCACCAATGATTCTCTTACCTCATTTCGAGTAGTCGTCATGGCTATCGGAGGTTCTTCATTATACGGTAAGGGGCATACGAAGATTCGTAGTACCAGAGACCTCATGTTATTCTCCGGTATTCCGCCCATTATTCGAGAAGGAGACATTTTTCCAGCAACCTTTACCCTGCGGAATGCCGGTAAGGAACCTTTAAGCGGAAATATAAGTATCCAGCTTCAGGATGCATTTAAAGGTTTACAACAGGATAAATTTTCTCTGCAAGCCGGGGAAGCGAAAGAATTCTCCTGGAAGATAAAAATTCCAAGGGGAAAAGAAAAAGCTAGTTACTTAGTAACAGCCAAAAGTGAAAATGGAAAAACAGACACAATTCGGGTATCACAAAAAATATTACCTTATTTAAAACCCACTGTCAGACAGGCAAGCATCGTACAATTAGAAAACACTTATAACCTTCCGGTAGAAAAACCGGAAGGAGCTGAAGAAGGAAAAGGTGGTCTTCGAATTATTTACTCGCGCTCTTTACTCCGCAGTCTATCAGGTGTAAAAGAATACATGAGAGACTACCCCTACTCCTGTTTTGAACAGGAAGTTTCCAAAGCGATAAGTCTTCGTTCAAAAGACCATTGGGAAAGAATCATGGCTAAAGCACCGGCTTATCTTGATTCGGAAGGTTTTATAAAATACTTTCCATCCCTCTCTTTCGGTAGTCCGATTTTAACCTCCTACGTACTTTCTATTGCAAAAGAAGCAGCATACCCGATTCCTCCTGAAGTCTTCAGTCGCATGACCTATGCTTTGCAGGGTTTTATAACAGGTTCTATCCATAGAAATTCGGTCTTATCCACACCGGATCTCAGTATTCGTAAAATAGCAGCCATTGAAGCCCTGAGTCGTTATGGCCTTGCAAAAAAAGAATACCTGGAACCTCTTGATGTAATACACAACCTACTTCCGACATCTGCTTTAATCGACTTATGGAATATTTATAATCGCTTACAGGTTACCCATAAACCGATGCTAATGGATAAAGTAGAAACTATTCTCAGGGCAAGGCTGGATATGCAGGGTACCGTAATGAGCTTCAGTACAGCAAAAACAGATAACCTATACTGGCTTATGGTTTCCTCCGACGTAAATGCAACCCGCTTACTTCTAAGCTTGTTGGAAATGAACACATGGAAACGAGACATTCCAAGGCTTGTAAGAGGAATCGTTTCACGACAAAAACGCGGAGCCTGGGATTTAACTGTTGCAAATGCCTGGGGAGTTCTTGCACTGGAAAAATTTGCAGCCAAATTTGAAAAGGAAAAAGTAACAGGTTACAGTATAACGTCTTATGCCGGAAAAAATAAAAAAATGCCCTGGTCAAAAGTTCGCTCAGCAGCCAGACATGATTTCCCCTGGTCTTCATCAAAAATGAATCTTACTATAAAACACGATGGAAAGGGTAAGCCCTGGGTAAATATTCAAAGCCGGGCAGCTATCGCATTGAAAAAACCCTTTTCAGCGGGCTATAGCATTACGAAGCAACTCATTCCTGTTGAGGTAAAAAACAAAGGAAAATACAGCAAAGGAGATGTGTGGAAAATTCGTCTTATAATCAAGGCAAACTCAGCTAAAGCCTGGGTAGTCTTAAACGATCCGATTCCTTCCGGTTCAACCATTCTGGGCTCGGGACTGGGTAGAGATTCAGAAAGTTTAAGCTCGGATAATAATAAAAGTTGGAGCTTATATTCTGCATTCACAGAAAGAAGGATGGATGCTTACAGAGAGTATTTTACCTATGTCCCGGAAGGAACCCACAATATTGAGTATACAGTCCGACTCAATCAGGATGGAAAATTTATGTTACCACCATCCAGAATTGAAGCCATGTATTTTCCGGAAATGTTTGGAGAGTTTCCCAATGGAGAATTTAACATAGAGTAATTATATTTTAACGAAAGCAACAGGAACATCCAAAAAATTATTGAATTTTTATGAGAATCCTGTATGCTTTCGGTCTGTAAAAAGGAGTAAACATGGAAAAACAAAATTTATTTGCGGGTTTAAAAGGAAGTGTTCAGATAGACCACATGCTGCGTTCTCTATACCAGCAAACCAGTCATTTCAGTTCAATGGCAGACCATAAAGCTAACATCATCTTAGGCGCTTCTTTTTTAATCTTCACTTTAACCCTCAATATGCTACAAAAAGGCGAATATTCTTATAGTCTAATAGCTCTCACATTTTTCTCGATAATATCTTCCTTTTTTGCGATCATAGCAACTATGCCTTCCATACAATATGGAAAAGATTCTTCCTTCAAACCGAATGAAATAAATCCTCTATTTTTCGGTTCCTTTCACCGTATAAACCAGGACGAGTATTTGAAACTTATGTCTGAGTTTTTGCGTTCCGAAGAAAAAATGTATGAAGCTATGGTTAAAGATATATACAATAGTGGTCTCGTACTTCAAAGAAAGAAATTTTTTTATTTAGGAATTAGCTATAGAATTTTTATGGCAGGTCTGATTCTGTCTTTCATTGGTTCTATGTTAGAATACATAACACTCAAGTAAATATTAATTCTACAAGTACCGGGCTTAATCTTACATAAAATACATGCAGTTTTTCTAAAATAAGACCGAAAACCGCCCAGATAGGAAAGTAGTCCCAGCGGATATATTCATTAATCGCAAACCGGCTATAAGAATAATCCCAGGGACAGGAACCGGAAACTTTCTTAATTAAAAAACCGCTAATAAACTCGATTCCTGTAATTCCTAAAGACCAGATAATAAATCGAAGTATTATAGGAAAATTTAAAATAAGCTCATGAACCGGTTCAAATAAAAAAACAGCCGAACCATAGACAAAAAACATCCAGAGATACGTTTTTCCTGTCAAATTCCAGTCTTTCTTATGGTAACTATCGATAATAGCTGTATATACAAGCTCCACACACCAACCGGTAAGACCATATAAGACAAAGCGAACAAAGACTTCCTTCATAGCTGATAGAAAAAGCTTAAGATTTTTCTAATACTATAAGGCATTCAAAGTGTTGTGTTCTGGGAAAAAAGTCAAATAAGAGACAGTCTTTCACTTTATATGTTTTGCTTTCAATTAGAGGCCTTATATCCCTGCTAAGAGTAGCATAATTACAGCTCGAATAAATAAGGGTTTTGGGTTTAAATTTCAGGATCGTTTCAACTATCAACTTGTCCAAACCTGCACGTGGTGGGTTCATTATATAGACATCTCGTTTGGCATCCTGCTCTTTTATTTCTCTATGGTATAAATCAATTTTAGTAAAATCTATATTACTAATTTTATTAGCCTCAGCATTAATGTAAGAGTATTTTACACTATTCTCATCCAGTTCATATCCACGTAGAGATTTTATCTTGTCCGCAATATACAAGCCGATTAGACCGCAACCACTGAATAATTCTAAAACCGCAGCGGATACCGGAACGAAAGATTTTATTTTATCTAACCAGCCCGGAATTAAAAAACGGTTTACTTGGAAAAAACCATTTGCAGGCACACGAACCGATATATTTCCATATTTATATTGAGATTCTTTTTTAGCGTAATTTATGATTCCCTTATCATCTAAACGAAGTTTATATTCGGTGATTTTCTCCTGTCTTTTGGCATAAAACTTATTAAGTTCAACAGGAAGATTTTTACAACCCAGTTCTCTGATGTTTACGAGTTGATTGGTATTATACCTATAAAAACCAATGGCAGGATAATCCACTTTAAGTTGAGCATTATTACGATAGCCCTCGGGTTCTGCACTTATAATTTCAGTAGGCCTGAGACCCGTTTGTTCAATAAAAAGTTGTTTCTTGATTTCTTTTTCTTCCGTGTAGGAAATATGTCGATATGCACAGCCTCCACAGTCAAGAAAAACAGGACAGTCAGATTCAATACGTTTATCAGATGTTTCTAATACTTTTTTAACAACTGCCTGCTTGAATTTTTTTGAGTTATAAATTAATTTAGCGAGAACTTTTTCCCCCGGAATAGCCCCGGAAAGAAAATAGGTTTCCCCTTTATAAAAAGCAAGGCAATAACCATTATGGACCCATTTTTCCGCTTTTAATTCAATAAGATTTTTGGGCTCAGGCATGCATATTACTTCGTTTTACTGAAAAATGATAGCGAACCTTATCCAGGATCGGTAAAGCTGCCTCTTTAGCTTTTTGTTTACCTTTATCTAATACTTCTTCTACATAATCGAGATTCTTAGAAAGGTCTTCTCTTTTTGCACGATACGGAGAAAAATACTCTATAATTTTTTCCAGTAGCTCTTTCTTTATATCCCCGTATCGTAAGCCGGGAGTTAAAAATCTATCCCGTAAAACAAGTTTTTCTTCTTTGTTTAAAAAAAGAGAAAATATAGCATAGATCACACTTTTGTCCGGATCCTTGGCTTCATCAATCCCGGCAGAATCACTAATAATCGACATCACCGACTTTTTCAAAGCCTTTTCAGAATCAAAAATATTGATTGTATTGCCGTAGGATTTTGACATCTTCTGTCCATCGGTTCCGGGTACAATAGCTGTATCTTCATCGATTTCGGCTTCCGGAACAACAAAAACTTCGCCAAACTCAGAATTAAACTTTTCTGCGATATCCCTGGTAATTTCAAGATGTTGTTTTTGATCTTTCCCAACCGGTACTCGCTCTGAACCATATAAAAGAATATCCGAAGCCATAAGTATAGGATACAAAAAAAGACCCGCAGTTGGATTAATTCCTTTAGCCACCTTATCCTTGTAGGAATGTGCTAAGGAAAGTTGATTTACAGTCATATAACGACTTAAATACCAGGTTAGCTCTGTAACTTCCGGAACATCGGATTGGATCCAAAAAGTAGCTTTGTCCGGATTCATGCCCAGGGCTAAAAAATCCAGAACCGCATCATAAGTATTTTCCTCCAAACTTTTCCTTCCGGAAAAAGTTGTGAGTGAATGAAGGTTAGCAATAAAGCAAAATAAATCCGAAGACTCCTGGTAGGCGATCATCTTTTTCATCGCAGCAAAATAATTGCCGAGATGAAGTTTTCCTGAAGGTTGAATACCGGTTAAGATTCTCATTCAGCCTCCACTTTTAATTGAAAATCCTGACCGGTTAGACGTTTATAATCCACATACATTTTCTTTAACTCTTCTTCAATTTTCTTATGAGCGGTCAACTGCCCGGTAATTGTTCTATCTTTAAAAATTACAGAATAGTTAAATAGTAAGCGGGTTAATTCTGTAAATAGATCTAATACCGTATAGGCATTCACCCTATTTTGACTGACAATTTTAGATTCATAATAGGGGATAAATCTCGGACCAATTTTCAAATCGTCTATCGGTTTTTCTTTAGTGAGCAAAACTTTATCATTTAGTCCGTTAACTTTCTCTAAGCGATCTGCTTCCCTGTGATTTAGAAGAATGACATTTAATTTCTTAGCAAACTTTGAAAACAATTCACCGGCATCGGTTAGAATTTTCAAAAGCTGCATCTCAATTTGATCCTGTGAGCCTTTTTGAATCCCCTGGGAAAAATCCTGAAAGGTATACTGAAAACTACTAAATTTTCTCTGAAAAGCTTCTACAGCCCTCAGGAAAGAATTTATTTTATCAAGTTCTGAAAAGAATAAATTATTCTGAATGATCAATACTTCATGAACCTGAACGTCTTCTACTTTTATGTAACCTTCAATAAGAACAAAATAAATGCTCTGTAAATCCCGACATAATAGCTGTAGAAGCCTATGAGGATTCGTCTTGTAAGTAGACCTCATTGTTTCTATTTGACCTTCTGCATAGTAACGACTCACATAATCATCTATAAGGGTCGCAAGAAAATCAAAACTCACTTTTCCCGAATCAGTTAGTTTGAAAAAGTCATTTCGAATTTGGTTTAGTTCTTCTAAAATTAATAGCCTTTCTTTTATCTCATTGCTTAACTTACTAACCTGAAGCTCTATTTGCTTGGATATTTCGGCAGAAGCAATAAACTTAAACTCATCTACCGGAGCTACCTTTAGCATTTTCTCAATTTCAGGCCAGGTCACAAGTTTTTTCTTCATTACTATATAAAAGGCACAGATACAATCAGTAAGACTCGGCCTTCCATTTTCCAGACTCAGGGCATAGTTCAAACCATGCAGAATTTGGTTTCTTCTTATTTTTAACTTATCTTCCTGATCAACAAATTCCATCACATTTTTAATGATTATATCTTTGGAATCCGGTCTGGACAAAAGTCGAACGTAATACATCTGCATCTTTGTTGAACGACCCAGGAAAACCTCAGCGGAAATTTCATCTCGAAAAAGGGAGTCAAGGGAAATGAAAGAGTTGAAAAAGCGACCAAAATTCAGAACCACGTTATAAGTCAAGGGATTCCAGTATTTCCAACCCACCTGCTCGCAAAACTTCAAAGCCTGTATAGTAGAAAGAATTTGTTCTTCCCGTAAACCCCGGAAAAGCTTTTCCACATTTCTGGATATAGTTACTTTTCTCCCGAAAAGACCGATATCCAGTGCCTTCGATTCTTTAGCAAATCGATTTATGACACTGGCCCCTCCAAAAAGCATTTCTAAAAAACCAATTCCTCCGCCGCTTTTTTGCTCAGGAGTTTTTTTGTCTGAATCACCCGGATCTTTTTTAAGAGCTAAATTTCGCTCCTCTGATTCATCAAATTTATCCTGGATAATTTCTTCATTTAGACTTCTTTTTATCGAAGTTTCTTCAGGAGGATCTGCATCATCACCCTTTTTTCTTTCTCCCTCAAAATACTCTTCATCCAGTTTTTTAATGAGGTCGATCCGGATAAAAACATCATTGGAACGGGTGATAATCTCATCGACTTTCTTCTGGTGCTCCGGCGAGCGCTTCTTTCTATATAAGTTCGCAAATACTTTATGGGCATCGGTTCTGGAGGTTGTCATCATTACTCCTTCTGATTCAAAGGATTTTCCACTATCTGTGCACTCGATGGTGGATGGAAATTAAAAAGGTTAGAGGGCAAACCAATATTAGTAGCAGAAATAGATAAATTTATAGTTTTGGAGGACTCGGAACCTTTTCGTTTCATTCTAATTGACCGTATCAGATGATCAGGACTTACGACAACTACTATTTCACTATAAGCTTTCGTATTTGATTTTAGAGTCAAACGGTTTCCGGAAGATGTCACGCTTTCATAACCACTCAAAAGCCCGCTGATTCCACCGGTTCCTCCTCGCAAATCCTGTCTACCTGCTATCATTCTGGACGGAGAATAAACCCAAATTATATTTTTATTCGCAGAAATAATTCTACCATCCGAAAGTTTTACGTGAATATTATAGGGTCTCTGATAATATAACTCGCCGGTCAGGGTACCGTCAATGTTTATTCGGGCTTTCAGGCTCTGAAGTCCATTCATTTTCGCAATAACAGAGGATAAAAGTTCATTACCGGATTGGGCAGCAGTATATTGAAAAAATGAAAAAATTAAGTAAAATAGAAAACTAAAAAAAGATTTTAGGGCCATAATCCAAGATTACAGCCCTAAGATTTGAGGAAAAGTAATTTATCCCAGAACTTTTTTAAATTCTTTTGTAAGTTCAGGAACTACTTCAAATAGGTCAGCCACTACACCATAAGTAGCTACTTTAAAAATTGGGGCATCCGGGTCTTTGTTAATTGCCACGATGTATTTAGAAGATCCCATCCCTGCCATGTGCTGAATAGAACCGGAAATTCCGCAGGCAATATAACAATTCGGAGAAACTGTTTTTCCTGTTTGTCCTACCTGATGAGAGTGAGAAATCCATCCTGCATCCACAGCAGCACGAGAAGCTCCCATAGCTGCACCTACGATGTCACAGAGTTCCTGGAGCATCGGGAAGTTTTCAGGGCCTTTCATTCCACGACCACCGGAAACAATAATAGAAGCTTCAGCCAGTTGAACTTTACTTCCTGCTGCTGCATCTTTACTCAGAGACTTAGTTTTTACATCTCCGAAACCGGCAGAACTACTTTCTACAGTTCCGGCACCTTTACTGGAACCTACTTCCTGAGAATTCGGACGAACGGTGAAAAGCTGTAGATCGGTGGAACATTTAATGTTTGCATAGGCTTTTCCTGAGTATACAGGTTTTTTTGCTACAACTTTAGCACCATCTACTTTCAGTTCTACTACATCCGCAACGATAGCAGCTTTTGTTTTAGCAGCTACACGGGCAGAATAATCTCTTCCGTAACCGGTGTGCGGCATTAAAACAACGGAAGGTTTTTTTGCGTTAATTACTTCACTAATAAGGTTTGCATAACCTTCTGCTGAAAATTCAGAACCGGCTGCTGTGATAACAACATCCGCTCCAGCTTCAGCAAGTTCAGCGGCAAAACCAGCTGCATTATCACCGATTAAAAGCACTTCTACCTGTCCACCAAGAGAAGAAGCAATTTTCTTTCCGGCTGAGGTAATTTCTTTAGAAACTTTTTTTAAAGCTCCGTCTTTTATTTCTCCAACTACAAGTACATTAGCCATAATTATAAGTTCTCCTTCCTTCTTAGATAACCTTAGCTTCTTCTCTGAGGGCTTTTACAAGCTGAGCGGCAAAACCGGCTGCATCACCAGCTTCTAATTTTCTACCGGGAATACGCGGAGGTGGAGGCTCGAGTGAAACTACTTCTATGCTACCTGCACTCACACCAAGATCAGCAGGAGTTTTTACATCGATAGGCTTTTTCTTGGAAGCCATAATACCTTTTAGAGAAGGATATCTGGGTTCGTTTAGACCTTTCTGAGCGGTAAGTACTGCAGGCTTAGGACACTCAACCGTCTGGGTCCCACCTTCTATTTCCTGAGTAGCTTTGAATTTATCACCATCAATCTCTAATTTTATAGCGAGAGAAACATGTGGAATTCCGAGTTTCTCAGCTACCTGAACCGGTACCTGGGAACTATTTGTATCAATGGCCTGTCTTCCGGAAATAATAAGATCGGCGTTCTCAGCTTTTGCAAAATTTGCAATCAAGTCGGAAGTAAACATAGAGTCAAAAGTGTTGTATTCAGGTACGTTAATTTGCACTGCTTTATCAACGCCCATAGCATAGGCAGTTCTCAGTGCGTCTTTTACCCTATCCGGACCAACGGAAACCGCAATTACTTCCCCGCCATTCTTTTCTCTAATCTTAATGCCTTCTTCAATAGCAAACTCATCATAAGGAGAGATGATCCACTTTATACCAGCTTCGTTTATCTGTTTATCCCCTAATTTTAGATTTGCTTCTGTATCGGGGACTTGTTTTACAAGGACGATAACTTTCATTTAGCCTTTTGCTCCTTAAATTTCATGTTTAGACTTGCTCTATTTACTAAAAATAGAAAAGGTATCTAATGAAAAGTGTTTTTTTATCGGATTTTTTTGACCCTAAGAAGGAAATCATAAGAATGTATTTGAACAGACCCTCCTTAACTCTCCTATTTTCGCTTTATTTAGCCATTTCCATGCCCTTTCCTGTGTTTGCAGATTCTTACGAAGAAAAAGTCTTTATGATGATGAGAAAAATCAATAAGCATTCCCAGATACTCAATATGACTTTATCCCCCAATCGAAGCCTATTGGCGATTCTTCGTAGCTTAGAAAATGAGGTTTGGATTGATGTGGTATACACCTGGCCACTGATGAAAAAAGGTTATGAAAAAAGAAAACTTCGAATCGACCCCTTTCCAGGAACGATATTTTTAATGCACTGGGATAAAAAAGGACTCTTTTTCAAATCTGATAGGCTTTTGAGCATGAGAAATGCCTTTCATAACCGGGCAATCCTTGAACTGGCAGAAAGAGAAACCTTCGTGATGGACGTAAGAAACCATAGAATAAAACCCCTGGATAAAAGTCTAAAATATCCAATTTTTTACTATATCAAACTACTCAGTAGCAAACAGAAATGCAACCGACGCCTGGCTATTTCTGAACTGGTAAAGTTTTACCATATTGCCAGGATGAGAAAAAACGAAGCGAGCATTGACTTCGAAGCCGTTCAATCGGCCTTTCCTAAATCCTTTCAAAAAAGTAAGGCCCTATTACAGGAACTTTTACAAAATGCAAGTATAGAGGCGGTAAAAGAAGATCTGGAAAAGGGAAAAAAAATCATCGAGTATATAGAATTAGAAATGGAAAAAAATTAGAAACTAACTTACCGCCCGCTTATCAAGTGTTTTCCAGAATATAAAACCCTGACCCGGAGAAATTAACGAATTGCTTGAAATATAAAGCACTACTTCCTATAATTAATTCATACCAGAGGAGATATCTGCTTATATGGATTTTATAAATGAACTTATTATAGCCAATATTGCTTTATATTTCTTAATTATCGCTCTTCTGGTCTCTAACTACAAAGAAAGACAGGGCTGGTATTTGCTCGGTATTGTATCTATTCTGGCATCCTTTTCTATATTGGGCTTATCTTTTTTAACCTCCGGAAAACTACTTGTTTACTTTCCATTTTTGGTTTTTCCCATCTATTTTCTTCTCGGACCTCTAGTCTTTTTTTATACAAGATCTATCTTATATTTCAGAGAATTTCATCTTCATAAAGATAAAAAGGTTTTCATTCCTGTTATACTCATGTTTCTTATCCATCTGTTCATGTATTTCCTATTTGAAGAATTAAGGGATCCTCTAAGCATTAAAAAACAGGTAAAAGTTGTAAGAATTTATACCTATGCCCTGAGTTTTTTAAATGGTTGTTATAATCTTTCTTTTTATTCTTTATCTTTCAAATGGATAAAAAAGTACCAGTTTCATTACGATAAATTATTACCCCTTATTCGCTTTCATATTTTTTATCTTAAGATTATTATTTCAACACTATCTGTTTGGGCTCTTCTTGCGATCGGAATTTCAATTCTTGACATGTGGAAAAGAACTCCTTTATTTCCCATTAGCTCCCCGGGAGCAGGGATTACATTGTTTCTCAGTTATATTCTGGTTTTCTATTATATTAAAAAGCCATTCATTCCTTCTTCAGAGAAGAAAAGTCAGGCGAAATATGCGAAACAAAGCCTATCACCGGAAAAAAGAACGAGCTACCTCAAAAAATTAGAAATCTATTTAGAAAAAGAAAAGCTCTTTCTCGATGAAAATTTAACACTGGATATACTGGCAAAGCAATTAGATATATCTCCTTACCACCTGACTATGGTCATTAACATAGAAAAACAAATGAACTTCTTTAAGTATATAAATGATTGGCGAATCAGGGAAGCAAAGAAGTTACTCGAAAACCCAGAAAATAAAAATGATACAGTATTGAATATAGCCTTTCGCTGTGGGTTTAATTCAAAATCAACATTCAACCGCGTTTTCAAAGAAAGTTTTGGTCTTTCTCCTTCAGAATTTCGAAAAAAAAGTCCTAACTCATGAGCGAAGACGACAAAAACAGGAAAAGTGGTAAACTATAGATTAATTTAAAAGTTCATAGGAGCTTATGCTTTGAGAATTCTAATCTATTTTCCATTTTTTTTTCTTTTATCCTGTAAGATTACTTCTTCAGATGGGAAGGATTCTTTGATACGTCTTTTCTTTTTGCAAAATGATAATAAGCAAAAAGTATCTATGTCCATCAAGGGCAAGCTAAACGATGCAAATGGAAAACCTATCTCAAACTCTGTACTCATCCTGAACACAACAGGTATTTCCAGCAGTCTTTCCAAAAAGGGAAGGCAGAATTCAAATGATACTATTCGTTGCGTTGATTACTCTTTCAAAAAAAATTATCTACGATGTGTGAAAATCATTCAGCCGGATTTATTTGAGCAGAAGTCTTCAAATGCTTGCTATGAAGTTTATTATGGGAGTAGCACAAATAAAAAAATTCAGTCCATTGCAAAGCTGAACAATATTCGCTCAGGTCAATCTATTGTTTATTATTATAATAATGAGATCCAGGCCGAATCAGATAGATTCACGATTTTCTCCTGTACCGGAGACCTTCTTTCAGAAGGAATCATCACTGATAACACGATAGGAGGCCTAACAGACAGTAATGGAGAATATACAATAAATTTAAAAGCCGGAAAAATAAATACAATTTCGGTTAAAACTCCGATTAAAGATATGGGAGATATTAAAATTGATTTAAGCTCTAAAACAACCAAAGAATCTCTCGAAGAAATCAAAAATGATACTACGAAATTGGATATTACAATTCCTTCTAATATCCAAATAACTTATGAAGTAGCTACAATTACAGAAGATACAAGCACTCCTTCATCCGTAGACCAAAACCCTGATACTACCACAACTACAAACGATACTCAAGTGGATTCAAGCTCATTTATAAATTCCCTAATGGAAGAAATTAAAACAGAAATACTCCTCGGTATCGCCTACCCAAACACAAGTTATAATTTATCCCAGAATATTGCTGTAAGCATAAGTCCGACTTTAGTAGGAGCAATAACTACTTGTAGCGTATCTCCTGCTCTGCCCTCAGGCTTGAGTTTAAATACGACTAATTGCACTATAAGCGGAACTCCAGATACAATTACTGCGAGCCAAAATTATACAATTACAGCAGCAAATAGTTTCGGAAATATTAACACAATTCTTCCTATTACAATCAAAGATGGTGTCTGGATACAGGATGCCTATTTAAAAGCCAGCAATAATGACGCGAGTAATGGTTTTGGTTCCAGAGTTGCAATTGATGGTGATTATGCGGTAGTTGCAGTAAATTCTGAAGACAATAGCTCCACTACTATCAACAATACCGACAATGCCAGTTTTATAGATGACAACTCGGTTGCTGACTCGGGTGCTGTCTATGTATTTAAAAGAGATGCGACTACAGGTGATTGGATTCAGGATGCCTATTTAAAAACAACAAATGCTGAGGCTGTAGATAATTTTGGCTGGCAAGTTGCCATAAGTGGTGATTACATCATTGCTGGTGCACCCGATGAAGATAATGGCTCGACTTCTATCAACAATACCGACAATGGGAGTATTACCGATACCACATTTGTCAACGCTAGCGGTGCAGCCTATATCTTCAAAAGAGACTCTTCCGGCAACTGGATTCAGGATGCTTATTTAAAAGCTACCAATGCTGGACCCGTAGATAAATTTGGTACCGGTGTTACAATAAGTGGAAACTATGCAGCCGTGGGAGCATCCGGAGAAAGCAGCAATTTTACTTCCATAAATAATACAGATAATGCGAGTTTTACAGATGACGATTCAGCTGCAAGTGCCGGTGCTGTCTATGTGTTTAAAAGAGATTCGACCACAGGTGATTGGATTCTGGATGCTTATCTGAAAGCCTCCAACGCAGAAGCAAGCGATTCATTCGGCCAGAGACTTGCTATGAGTGGAGACTATTTAATCGTTGCTGCTATTACCGAAGACAATAGTTCAACTTCTATTAATAATGTAGACAACAGTAGTATTGCTGATGACAACGCAGCTACTGATTCCGGTGCAGCTTATATTTTTAAAAGAGATCCGACTACAGGTGATTGGATACAGGATGCCTACCTGAAAGGAAGTAATACAGCCGCCGGGGATAATTTCGCCAGTTCTGTTGCTATCAGTGGAAATTTCGCTATTGTCGGAGCCCGAACTGAAGATAGTAATTTTACAGGGATTAACAACACAGACAATGCCAGTTTCACAGATAACGACTTATCTACAGACTCCGGTGCTGCCTATATTTTTAAAAGAGATGAAACAACAGGAAACTGGATACAGGATGCCTATTTAAAACCCACCAACACAGGTGTCGGTGATAAATTTGGCGTAAACTCTATCTCTATCAGTGGTAATTATGCCGTAGTTTCTGCCTATTTAGAAGACAATGTATCTACGACTATCAATAATACTGATAATGCCAGTTTTACAGATGATGATTCGGCTACAGATGCCGGAGCGGTTTATGTTTTCAAAAGAAACGTGGTTACAGGAATCTGGACACAGGATGCTTACCTGAAAGCAACAAATACTAAAGCAGGGGATCAGTTCGGCCAAACTGTTTATATCAGTGGTAAATATATCATAGTCGGTAGTTCTCGTGAAGACAATAATTTGAATACAATCTATAACACAGATAATGCCAGTATTACTAATGATAACGCAGCTACTGATTCCGGTGCCGCTTATATTTTTAAATACCAATAGGGCTTTACCGAAATGTAAGGTACATAGTTTTTATGATTTCAGTCTTTTAAAAAACAGGGAAACAATAGGATAAAAGAAAGCGACTTCCTTTTGGACAGTCGCTTATTTTGTTTTTATTTGCCTTCGGTTTTGAGTCGGTCGGTTGGACTCACAATATCCGTTACCCGCACACCGAAGTTTTCATCGATTACCACAACCTCACCTTTAGCAATCAGTTTTCCATTCACAAGGAGGTCAACCGGCTCGCCGGCCAGTTTATCCAACTCGATAATAGAACCCTCTCCGAGACCCAGAATGTCTTTGATATACATCTTGGTTCTTCCGAGTTCCACTGTAAGGGACATCTGTACGTCCATAAGCAGGTTCAGGTTTCCTCCCTGCTGTGGAGCACCTGCTGTAGATAAAGAAGGGAAACCCACTCCCTTTATTGGAACCTGTTGCGCCTGAGACATTCCACTATAAGCAGAAGCTGCCGGATTATGCTGAATATTAATGCCTCCACCTCCCATATTATGAACTTCTTGGGCCTGTTGCTGGGTAACCTGGTGCTTTCGGGTTAATGCAAGAATATTTTCAGCAGTTGGAAGGCTTAAGAAAACATTCATTTTAAAAGTAGGCAGACCATCCACTTCCAGATTAAATATCATCTGAACAATCTGATTACCTTCCGGCATGGGTATGTCATTCGAGGAAGCTGCTATATTTGCATCATACGAAGAAACAGGAAGAATAATCCCAAGTTTCTGTTGTATAACACTATTTGCTGTATTCAAAACCGGTTCCATACAGCTTTTCAGGTCTTTCATTCGGCTTGCTACATCACCTTTTGCCATTCCCCCCATAAAAACACTGGCCAATTTGGAAGCATCATCAGCTGGCATCAATAAGGTAAACTTCCCGCTGACTTCCTGGGAAAGGAATTTGGCACTTACATAGGCGTTATTATTTCCGAGAGAACGAGTTAATTCCGCCGGCTTTTTTACCTGAACATCTATCGGAGAAAACCTGGATTGCTTGGATAAAAGCGAAGAAAGCGTTCCCGAACCCATCTGAAAGGCAGAATTATAGATATCAGCCAGTAGCTCTTTATCTACCGGAGACATAGGAGGTACAATTGTGCTACCGCCACCACCTCCACTTCCCGGATCAGCGAAAGGAGTATCATCGGCACCTGCCAATAGTGCATCTATCTCGTCTTGCGAAAGTGAGCCTTCACCCATAGCATTTAAACTCCAAATTAGATATTCTTCAGGATAATAAATCTAAGAAATTTGTCACCCGATTTTCCGGCCATAGTTTTTTCACGTACCGGTTCGCTATTTAGTATCGTCATTTATTGAAAAACCTTAAAACAAGAAGATAGGTTTCTTTCATTATCCGTATCCATAAGCGCTATGAATACAGCCTTTTTTTTCAGTTTTATTAAATAAAATACGAAAAAAATCAAAACCACCGGTTTCTTTCGGCCTATATTTTTCGGTTCTGTATTCCTCTATTAAATCGGGGGAAAAATCAGGGAGTTCTTCACATCCAACAGGTGAAGACTCCTTAGGAGGATAGGGTTTTACCATATCTGCTTTTCCCGGTAATAGCTTAAAGTTCCGAATCAACTTTTGGACTTCTTCTTCATTGATATCAATTAGGCAGGTGAAAATTCTGCTACCATCTAACATCCTACACTCGAGATTTTTAGTCGGAAGACCGGCCTGTTTCATGAAATTTGACATATCCGTTTCTGCCCCCCTCGCATTATAGTAATCAATAGCCCGAATACAGGAAAAAAGGAAGAATAGAGTTAAAATGAAGAGACTGTAGATTGATTTTTTCATCCTCAAAAACCTCAAAATTATGTTTCATCCAGAACAATTATCTATCGTTTGGGTTTATCCTTAAAAAACCGGAAGTTTTTCTTTAATTAAAAGAGAGTCAGCTAAGAACAGAAGGAATTCGGCCCTATGTGTAAGGTATATACTTATTTCTAATCAAAAATCCCTACTTACACGCTTTTGTAAATTTAGCAATTACTTTAAAATCTACAAGAGGCCAGAGATAACTCAAACCATCCTTACCTTTATGGGTATCTGTACAGGCAATGTTTAGCTTATGAAGAGCTTTTTGAGCATTCCATTCCGTGAGATCCAAAGTTCCGCTTACTTCCAGTTGGTCTTCTCCGATAATCGAATATTTAACCGGGGTCTTGATTTTCTTCTTATTCATACTCAAAACTAATTGGGCTGAGTCTGAATAAATATTTCGAAATGTTCCATAAATCTTTTTTCGTCCTTTCAGGTTTCCGAAGAAATGGCGAAGAATCACTCGATCCCTGGTTTTATTCATTGTATTAATGCTCGCCGGGTCAATAGCAAAAACAATTCCACCAACCGTTTTCATAATGGACTCAGAAGGTCTCAGATTTTTTACTTTAAACCGGCTAAATGTACCATCAACCCCTATTTTCTCTGTAAATTTATAAGCCGTCCACTGTAGATGCGAGTTATATCTATCAAAAAAGAATTTACATTCTTTTGAAAACAAAGGCTGAAGGCTAAAAAACAGGATATAGAAGCTGAAAAAGTATCTCATATTATTCACATTTTTTTTGAAAAGTTGAAACTACTTTGATTTCTACATCCGGCCAGAGTTTTGAAATTCCATCTGTTCCGGTATGTAGATCTTTACAAATCGCATTTAATGAATCAAGTGCTTCTTTTGCATTCCAATCTAAAAGGTTGATTTTGGTTTTTAGGCTTACCCTGGTCTCATTTTCTATACTGTATTCAAGTGGTATTGTTTTTTCTTCATTATTGATTTTCAATACTAAATCAGCTTTGTTTAAGCCGACATTTTGAAATTTACCTTCTAAGGTTTCTCCCTTAAGAAGTTTTGCAAAAAAGTATTTTACAAGCTTTGCATCACGTTCCGGAAGCTTGGTATCAACACCGGAGGTTTTAATGGAAAATGTTAAATCGGTCACCGATTCTTCTATAGTTTTACCTGCTTTCAAGCCCTTTACATCTACATCTTTAAAACTTCCTTTCACACCCAGCATCTGGGTAAATTTATAGGCAGTCCATTCGAGATTAGTAGTTTTAGGTTCGTAAATAAAGGAACAGGTTTTCGTAGAAGGCTTACAATAAGAAAGCAAAAAGACAAGAAATAGAAAAAAAGCAATTTTTTTAAACAAAATTATCCTCCGAAATGAATCTTTCACTCATACTCTCTTTCCCTCTTTGCCCTGTCAAGAAGAGATTCGGATAATTAAACTCACTTTATGCCTACTCAATAAAAAAAGACAGGAATTACCGATTCATTATTTATGAATAGAAGAAAATTAAACTATTTCGATAGAGTCTAATGTAGATGAATAAAAGTATAAGAAAAATTCTATTGTTTACAGTGTTATTCTTATCCGCTCATTGTTCGAGCGTTCCGAGGCAACTGGGGATACGGAATGTCCCTACCGAAGAATTATGCCCCTATACCTTATACAACAAAGATGCAAATGATTGTAAACCTACTCAGGGCTTCTGGCAGAAGGCTCATGAAATTACTTATTCGGAATTTTTAATTGATCCGAATGACATTCACAATCAGGATATTAAAGAGGATGTAAAAAAGCTCAAAGAAGAATCTCATAAAATAGATAGAACAGGTATCTTTGAAAAGTTGGCTAAAAAAGTCTGGTCTAATTATATTTATCAGGTGATTAATAAAAGTGAACGAAGTCGAAATCTTTTTTCCGAGCAACTCGAATACAGATCCTGCCATAGTAGTCACTATGATGAGTTTACAAAATATGCAAGAATTTCTCAGCATCCAAAATCTATCTCTCTTTCCCAGATTTATAAGAAAAAAATAATAACTTCCCTCTCTGCTGATTTCGAAAATACCCTGAAAACTGAAGATAAAACCCTGGATAAAAAACATCTGGCGGAACTCAGTAGTATTTTCCGAATCCAGATAGATAATGAATTGGATGAACAGAGTACCACTAAAGCCGAATTGTTATACATTGAAATCGGAACCCAGACTCAACCTAAAAATATATCGCCAAATTTTCAGGACTATTCCAATTGCGTAAACGAAAGGGGAAAGAAAGAGTTTGTAGGTGTCATTACCGGCTTGACCGGCTGGTTGATTATTAACCTGCACAGAGGCACGGAAGCTATTAACATTCAAACGGTTAAAAAAGTAATAGAAGCTACTCTACAGGGAAAAGAAGAAAAAATCAAAAATGCAACTCTTAGTGCAAGCGTAGTCTGGGTTCAAAAAATAAATGAAGAAATTACAACCTACATCGACATTGATAAATCTAACCAGTTAGGTTTTATTCCGTATTATATAAGGTTGGACTAATGAATACGCCTCGCTTCCTGCAATTTTTTATTCAGTTTGGTTATGTAGGAATAGAGGTTGTCAGAAATATCATCTATATTCCCGGACATATTTTTTAGCTTGGTGGCAAAGCGGTGAAGCTGTTTCTTTCTATCTTCAGAACTCGAAAGCCGGGAGAGGTTTTCATCGGCCAATAAATCAATTTCCCTCGACTCCTGGCTGGAAATATCAAGATTTCTTACTAATTTTGATATATTCTCTTCCTGTCTCTTTACCACTTCCCCAAAAGTAGTGAGAAATTTTTTATCGCTTTCAATAAACATACTGATTTCACTGATAGAATAAGAAATATTTTTAATACTCTTAGAAGCCTCATTAATTGTTTGTATAGAAGAATTGATAATTCCCCCAATTTCTCTCGATGACTCCATACTCTTGTCTGCCAGTTTCGAAACTTCTCCTGCAACCACTACAAAACCTTTTCCATGTACACCGGCCCTGGCCGATTCAATAGAAGCATTCAGAGAAAGAAGATTTGTTCTATCAGCTATTTCATTTATTGATCTCGAAATTTCTTCTATTCGCCTGGATTCCTGTTTGAGTCTATCTATTGTATTTCGAATTTCCTCTAATTTTACAATACTCTCTTTGCCGGCAGAAAAAGCCTTATTCGTTTCCATATTGGCTTTTGAAGCAATCGTGCTGCTGACTTCCAATTCTCCCTGAACAACAGTAACAAAGTTTTTCCCCTCATTGTTTAAGCGGATTTGCTCTTCCGTCTTATCTTTAAACTTCTTAAAAGAAGAAAGTAGGTGTTCCTCGATTTTTTGATTGTCTGCAAATATAAGCATTTGCCTGTCTACCACGTTTTTTAAATCATTAGAAAAGGTAGTTAAAACTTCTCCGCTTACCTTTACTTCCTTAAGCAAAGTTTCAGATTCCTGTATAATTCCTTCTACCATTTCTACACTTTGCTTATAGCGTTCTCTTTGCTGTTTTTCGAGAGAAGTTTTTTTCCAGTGAGAAAAACGGAGTCTATCCATATAGTAAATTAGGAAAAACGCAAATATTACGACTCCAATAAAATCAGCAATCTGGTAAACACTTTCGTAGCCACTTAGAGTAGAACCAAAAAAAAGTGCAAAAATTGAGAAACTTACAAGAGAAATCATAAGAATCAGGTATGCGTGCATTCTCTGAATCGGAAGAATAACAGGGGCAAGGATAACAAAGTAGTAGCCTCCGATATAAACGGGTTTACACTTGGAAATTCCACTTATCAAACCGGTAGATACTTCGAGATAAAAAAGAAGGCAGGCCAGAAGTTTTGTCCTGTGTTTTTGGAGAGAAGGTAAAAATTGCAAACCAAGAATAATTAAACTCACAAGACTTAAACCCAGGCGTAAAAAAGGAACTGAAGGTTCCGAGCTTAAAATAACTCTATCAAGAGAAATATACGGCAACCAGATAAAAGTTCCTACCACACAGGCAATGATCAAAACTTTCTTTGCCTGTATATTTAATTCTTCCGAATAGCTTTCTCCTAAGTCTTCTTCTCGGAGGAAAAAGTCCTTAACTCTCTCTAAAAACTTCGCAACCATTACTTCTATTTTCGAACTATCATTCCATACTCAAGATAGATTTTTAGAGGAAAAAAAGAAAAGAAAGGAACTGCCTATCTCAGGCGAGCCACCAATGGCTCGCTTAATCGACTGAAAAAATGAGGACTTTCTAATTGAGACTAAATCGAATAGGAACCAGGACTTTTACAGTAATCGGTTTACCATCCAGAATAGAAGGAGAGAATTTCTTCTTTCTGTAGGTACGGATGGCTGCTTCCTCAAGACCAAAACCGAGCTTTTTTCCCACCGAGCGCACCCGCAGAACTTCCCCCGAATCGGCAATTATCACCTCCAGAGTAATCGTTCCCGTGATACCGTTTGACCTGGCCTCTGCCGTATACTCCGGTCTTGCCGTAGGACTTAGATCCACAGGAGCAGTTGCACCGGAAAAAACAGCGTCCTGTGCACCGGAGATTCTCGGATCCGGCTCATCTTTTTTTATTATCTTTTTATCTGTCAGCTCTATTTCTCCATCATCCGGGATATCAGGAGCATTGGTCGTAGGTGCCTGTAAATTCACATCTACAAAGGCGATATCTTCCGCTACATTTTTTGTCTTATCTTCCAAACTAGGTTTTGGGACATACCAGAAAAATAGCAACAGGAGCTGTAAAATCAGAGAAAGGCTTAAACCTACGTTCATCCTGTTTCGGTCGATAAACCGATGCGTTTTTTCGAGAGCGGTTCTTCTTCTGCCCTTTTTCTGCGGAACCGGATTAGGTAACTCTTTTTCCATAATGGCTAAAGACATTACTCACCTCCCGGTGCAGTCTGTGTAACCAGAGAGACTTTTAAAGCCCCGGCCTCCCGGAGTAATAAAAAGGCCTTATCCACTTTTTCATATTCGATTTCTTTGTCTGCATGAATTAAAACCCGCAGGTCAGGAGTCGTTGCTAACTTGGCTCTTACATAATTCACGGCTTCCGGCATAGAAACCCGCATAGTATTATAGAAGATAGCACCATCTTTACTCAGATAGATATTCGAAATTTTCTTCTTTAATTGCTTCCCTCCCTTCACTTCGGGAACAGCAATTTGAACCTCCGGATCGGTTTCCAATACCGAAGTCACCATGAAGAAAACAAGCAGAAGAAATGCAATGTCTGCCATAGAACTAACGGGAATGTTAGGTGCGTTCTTTTTTCGTCTTCGAAACATATTATTTCCTCTTTACCGAGATCTTCTTAAACCCCTTTTCTTGAATTGCTGAAAGAACCTCAAGCATATTACCGTAAGGAGTTTTTCCTTCTGTTCGAATCAGGGCTACCTTTTCCGATAAATTAGGAACTTCTATTTTAGATAACTCTGTTTTAAATTCAGCAAAAGTTCCATAGGTTCTTTTCTTACCCAGAAGTTTATTTTCAAGGCTTATCTCTTTATTTGTAACAATGAAGTCATACAAATCTTCTTTCATTATTTTCTGAGCATTGGCTTTCTTTCTCGGAAGGTCTATATCCAAACCTTCTTTCACAAAAAAAACAGCCGTTACCATGAAAAACACGAGAAGTAAGAAGGCGATATCGGACATGGATGCTGCCGATATTTCTTCCATTTCTGTTTTCTTCCTGAGAGAAATCATATTTAACTAACCTTCGTAGCCTGCTTTTTCAGGTATTCTTTATATATACGGTTGGCAGCTTCTTCTACCTCGGCAGCAAATGCATTTACCTTACCTGTAAGATATTGATAAAAGGCCATAGCAGGTATGGCTACAATAAGACCGGTGGCAGTAGTAATCAGAGCTTCTTTAATCCCTCCGGCAACCACCTTTGCATTCACCTGATCGGCATTGGCAATTGCATCAAAAGCATTAATCATCCCGGAAACAGTTCCCAAAAACCCGATAAGAGGAGCAATCGTGGAAACAGAAGCAAGAACTACAAGTCCTCTTTCAAGGGTTACTAAAACTTCTCCGGCTTCTCTTTCTATACCTTTGGCGAACAGATCCGGATCTTCCCTGGATACATCCATTCCATTTACCAGAACTTCCGAAATTTTATCTTTCTTATGTGTCTCAATAAATTCTTTAGCACCTTCCAGACCTTTCTCTTCGATAGCATCTACAAGCCCCTGGTTGTAACCTTTCGAAATAAGGCGGGTAGCAAAAAAGAAATATAGCCTTTCAAAAGCAACTCCGAGCCCGATAATAGAGGCAAGGGCCAGAGGATACATGGACCAGCCACCTTTAAAAAACAGGTCTACAAGACCGGGTGATTTACTTTCAGCCTGGCTTACTTCTTTTTTTTCTTCAGTTTTTTCAGGGGTCTTTGCCGGTGTTTTTTCAGCGGGATTGGTAACCTTATCCTTTGTATCCGGTAAACTCTGAGAAATTAAAACCGGTGAGGTAAAATATAAAGCAGATAATAAAAGGGCTGTATACGCGATTGCCCTCGTTGTCATCTTCGAAAACGGAATTTTCATAAAAAAGATTCTCCTAATAAACTATCTTTATCAGGCAAAATTTTTGTTACAATTAAATTACATTCAAGTTAATATCAAGTAAAGAATACAGCCCTACACGTATCCGCTAAAAAAGATAGTTTTCTATTTTTGTTTATTTCGTCCGATTCTTTCTTAACAATAGATTAGAAATTGCTTATTGAACCGGGTTTCCGTGAATAAGAGTCTTTAAAACCCGGATATTCCTTAGCTTTTCAATGGGGATGCTGAGAGGATTATCATCCAAAAGAATTAAATCTGCATATTTGCCTTCTCGAATAGAGCCGAGTTTATCTTCCATGCCGATTTGCCAGGCAGCCATTGTTGTCAGAGACTTCAAGGCTGTAAGTCTATCAATGGTTTCATCAGGATTTATAACAAAGCCTTCTCTTGTTTGTCGTTGAATGGCTGTTGCCATCAAGGAAAAAGGCTCACTTTCAAACATAGGTTGATCGGCATGTAATGAAAAGGCCAGGCTCGTATCCGTAATAGAACGCAAAGGCAATATTTTTGCAGTCCTCTCTTTTCCTAAAATGGAATCCTGTAGAGCAAGGCCATAGTAGTAAATGTGGTTAATGTGAAGACTCGGAGAAAGGTTTACTTGTTTCATTCTTTCAAGCCAGGTTTTATCCAGAAGCAGGCAATGTTCAAGTCGATGCCGCAAAGGACGAATATCTACAGTCTTTTGTACCTTTTCAAAAGCTTCTAAACTTTCCCGTATAGCCCTGTCTCCCTGAACATGAATCAGAATCTGCCACTTATCCTCGCTATACTGCTTTATTAAATCTTCGAGTTCTTCTTTTTCGAGAAGGGCCTTTCCTCTATGACCTGAAGAAATATGCAGTTCCTTCTCTGTTAGCTGAGAACGAAAATAGGGTTCTTCGAGATACATAGAACCGGTATAGGGAGAGCCATCATACCAGAGTTTTAGGCCGGCTACCCGGAAAAAATCATCTCCTTTTTCAGAAGGAAGGGGAAGAAGTTTTGTTGCATCTTTACGTAAGTAGACGAAATGTCTCGGCATGGGCTTTCGCTTCGGAAAAATTCCAAATAGAGAAAGAAGCGAAGAAGAAAAACTAGGTTTTTTTGCGGAAAGGTGCTCATATAATTTTAGGATAATCTTATCTTTAGAAGTAAGGCCCGCTGTGACTATAGTAGTAAAACCCCTTCTGGCATAGGTGTCCATCACGGTTTCTACATTTTTCATAAGCCTACTTTTCGGAGTAGCTTTTAACATGGCTTCCCGTATAGGACCGAAAGCTTCCTGCTCTACGATCAATCCGGTCAAATTTCCTCTCTCATCTTTTTCATAGAAGCTTGATTGGGAGGGTGCCGGAGTATCTTTTGTTATTCCTGCATCCTGAAAGGCTTTTGTATTTGCCCAGTAAGAATGTAAACTCTGGGATAGAATGACGACCGGATTTTCAGGAGCTATTTTATCCAGATAAGAAATGTGGGGTGTTTTTAAATCCGGAATTAAAATTGAGTCCAGACCCTTGCATAAAATCCATTCTCCCTTCTTATATTGTTTTACACTTTTTTCAAAATGAGCCCAAACTTCTGCATGGGTTTTGTGCTTAAAGCCGGATAAATCCACCATTCCGTGCAGAAAGGCCGAAATATCGGGATGCGTATGAGGATCTATAAAACCGGGTAGAAGAAATTTTCCCTTCATATTCACAAGCTTTGTATTTTTTGTTTGGAGTTTAAGAATATCTTCATTTGTCCCTACAGAGCGGATAAGTCCATCTTGAATTAAAACAGCCTCGGCTTTCGGATTAGAATCTTCGAGAGTAATTACGTTTCCGTTGTAATAGATGGTTTCCTTCTCTTTTGGAAAATCAGCATTAAGGAGTATATAAGAAAGATAGATGATTCCTATAAGAAGTATAAAGAGGGATAATTTTTTTTTCATTTAAGGAGAGATTTTTAAAAACAAGTAGGCGAGAAAATGCTTTCTCGCCTGCATTTATACCATTTTCAGATATTATCTTATAGGCTGGATGGTTGAAAAATAATCCAGCTTAAGGAAACAATAAGAATCCCCAGGATAGAAGTAAAAGAGAGGCCCCAGCTTGCAGGAATACTTTCTTCAACAACTTCTCCGGTTTCTTCTGTCATGAAAGCGTTCACAGTAAGTCTCAAGTAATAGAAAATCGCGATGGCAGAGTTAATAACCCCCGTGATAAGTAAGAAGCGATTTAAAGGACTATCCGACTCGGCAATTTTTTGAAATAGGAACAACTTTGTCCAGAATCCACCTAAAGGAGGAATGCCACCTAAAGAAAAGAAAAGAGCAACAAGCCCTATAGCCGACCAGGGTTTGGTTTTTACCAGGTAACGCAGACTTGAATAGGTAATGATATTCTTTCCGTTTTCGAGATAAGCGATAATCGAGAAGGCCGCTATATTCGTAAATGCGTATATAACCAGATAGTAAACTACTTCCAAGTTCGCTCCACAGGCGATCCCCGCTACCACATAACCGGCGTGAGAAATGGAAGAGTAAGCCAGAACCCGCTTGAGATTATCCTGCTTTAGAGCAAGAATATTTCCGAAAGTCATAGAGAGAAAAGCAAGGCCCCCTATAAGAATATTCCAGGAAGTATTCTGAATTACCGGGAAGAGATACTGGAAGATAATTAGCATAAGCCCCATAGCTGCTGCTTTCGGAGCCGAAGCCATAAATCCTGTCATGGTAGTCAGGGCTCCTTCGTATACATCCGGGGTCCAGGAGTGAAAAGGAACCAGGGCGATTTTAAAAGCCACTCCCACCAATAGAAGTCCGAGACCGATTTTGGAATAGGTAGTTGCGGTTCCATCTATGATGGGTTGAAAAGCGGTTATCATCAAAGTAGAACCGCTTCCTCCGTATAAGAAGGCGATTCCCATGAGCATAAACCCGGAAGTAAAGGCTCCTAAAAGAAAATACTTCAGGCTCGCTTCCAGACAGGACATTTCGTTTCTTGCCATTCCAATCATTACATACAACGCAATAGAAAGGGTTTCCAAGCCTACAAACATCAGGATTAAATCTGAAGCTGAGGTCATAAAGAACATCCCGGTTGTAGCAAAAAGAAGAAGCGGATAAAATTCGGGAAAGTTTACATTATGCTGCTTTAATATTCTCGGAGAAGCAATAACTGTCAGAAGGGCTGTAATTACATAAAGAAGATTTAGCCAGCTCGAAACTGTAGTAAAGGTAATTTGGTCACGAAAATAACGACCGAAGCCCGGATAACCAAAACCACTATCCAGTGTTTTCCAGAGGGCTATAGTAAGAATCAGACCGGTGAAATATCTCGGTAATCTCCTTTCTTCAGACTTAGAAAAAAATTGCAAGACAAGAAGAATCAGACCGCCTCCGCTCAGAATCAGAGCGGGTAAGATTGAAAGTATATCAGCTTTTGCAGGTATAATATTCATAATTACTAATCCTCTTAATGAGTATCCTTATGTACATCCGGAGTTTTTGGTTTTTCCGGCTCGGAATGTCCCGGTTCTTTCTTAGAACTCTTTTCAATTAAAAGAGCATATTTCCCGGTATAACCTTTTAAACGCTCTTCAAAAGAACCGGGTTTTACACCAAGACTTATGTAGTCTTTGTATGTTTTTTCTTCGAAAGATTTAGCATTCCTTTCAGTAATGGCCTTTACCGAAGCCGAGTTCAGGTAAACATTCACAGAAGGCTTTAGATAATCCATAAACGGTTTGGGGTATAAACCAAACCAGAAAATTAGAATTACCATAGGAATCAAAACCCCAATTTCTCTTGCATTTAAATCAGAAAGTGATTTATTGTTCTCATTTGTAACTTCTCCAAAAAGAAAACGCTTGGTGAACCAGAGAAGATAAGCCGCAGCCCAGACAACCCCCGTTCCGGCAAGAATTCCGAGAACCACATTGGCTTTTAAAGTTCCGAGTAAAACCAGGAATTCTCCCACGAAACCATTCATACCGGGAAGGCCTACAGAAGAAAGCATGGCTATCATAAAAAATATGGCGAAAGTTGGAACTACCTTCGCGATTCCACCGTAATCGGCTATCATTCGGGTATGAGTTCTCTCGTAAATCATCCCGATCATAAGGAAGAGCATACCGGTTGAAACCCCGTGGTTTATCATCTGGATCATTCCACCCATAACGCCTTCTTCCGTAAAACTCATAAGGCCCAGAAGACAGAAGCCAAGGTGAGAAACCGAACTATAGGCAATCAGCTTCTTTCCATCTTTCTGAACCATGGCTACAAGTGCACCGTAGATAATGCCGATAACCGCGAGAGACATGATAAATCCTGCATATTCCAGAGAAATGCCGGGAAAGAAAGGTATACAGAAGCGGATAAAACCGTAGGTTCCCATTTTCAAAAGCACTCCCGCAAGAATTACGGAACCGGCAGTCGGAGCCTCGGTGTGTGCATCAGGTAACCAGGTATGTACCGGGAAAACCGGGATTTTGATGGCAAAGCTCAGGGCAAAAGCAAAGAAAAGGAAGAGCTGAAGTTCATGAGAAATCTCGTATAAGGGAGAAGTAGAAAGTTCTTCTATCGTTATAATTCCCGTTTTGAAATACAGGATAAGAATAGCGGCCAGCATAAGAACCGAACCTGCCATGGTATAGATGAAAAACTTGATGGCTGCATACAGTCTGTTCGCTCCTCCCCAGATACCGATGAGAAGAGCCATAGGAATAAGCATGAGTTCCCAGAATACATAAAAAAGAACGAGGTTCCCGGCAGAGAAAACTCCGAAAACTCCTACTTCAAGCAAAAGAAGAGAAATGTAGAATTCTTTCTGACGTTTTTTAATATAGGTCCAGGAAGCTACACTGGAAATAAAAAACAAAAAGGAAGTCAGGACAAAGAGTAGTAGAGCCACTCCATCAAGACCCATATAGTAGTCAATTCTCAGGTTCCCGGAGACAATCCAATCGGGAACTCTGTGGATAAACTGTAAACCGGAATGGCTTTTATCAAAAGCTTTCATTAGGGGTAGACTTATCACAAAACTCAAGAGGGTGATAAGTGCACTTGCCCATTTGATAGCCGTTTCTTTTTTTAAAAAGGCAATGAGGAAAACTCCCAGGAGGGGAGAAAATGTGATGAGGGTTAATATAGATTCTGGCATGTCGAATTAAGCTCCACTGAAGAGTAAATAAGCGATCACAAGTATAGTTCCGATTACAATCGAGAAAGCATAATCTCCAACGATACCCGTTTGTAATTTCCGAACTCTTTCCGAGATAGCAAGAAAAACCTTCCCGGTTCCTTCTACGATTCCATCTATCACTTTCTTATCAAAGAAAGCGGATAACCAGTTAGAAAGCTGGATTAGAGGTTGGATAAAAGCGGACTCATAAATCTCATCCACATAGTATTTGGCATAAATGGTTTTAGGTAGACCCTGCATATCTTCGTCTTTCGGAGGTACCTGTGCACCTGAAATAAACTTCTTATAGGCATAAGCGATACCGATGAGAGCAATTGCAACCGAACCAATTAAAAGTCCCCATTCCAGACCCGCACTGAGATGATGAGGTTCCTGTTTGATTCCCCAGGCAGCTACAATACTTTCTCCCTGTGAAAAAATGGGTTTAAAATAGCTTTCTAAGAGATGGTTTCCGCCAAATAGGATGTGAGGAATCTGAACCAGTCCCATCACAGCTGCAAAGAAAGCAAGAATCATGAGAGGCAAGGTAATGGTAATCGGCGATTCGTGCATATGCTCTTTTGTGTGATGGTCGATTCTTTCTTTTCCATAAAAGGTAAGAAAAACGAGGCGAAACATATAGAAAGCCGTGCAAATGGCTCCGGAAATTCCCAGAAGCCAGATAACTTTTCCGTAATGATGATAGGTAAAAGCCTTTTCTAAAATCAGGTCTTTGGAGAAGAAACCACTAAAAGGCGGAATACCGGCAATGGCCAGGGTTCCGATGAGAAAAGTAAACCAGGTAATTTTCATATACTGTTTCACATTCCCCATATTTCTCATGTCCTGCTCGTGGTGCATGGCGTGAATCACAGAACCCGAACCGAGGAAGAGGAGGGCTTTAAAAAAAGCATGGGTCATCAAATGAAACATTCCCGCCGTATAGGCTCCGACTCCCATGGCAATAAACATGTAGCCGAGCTGGGATACGGTGGAATAGGCCAGAACTTTCTTGATGTCATTCTGGAAAATCCCTATAGTCGCTGCAAAAAAGGCAGTAATGGCTCCTACAAAAGCAATGAAGGTGCTCGCGGATGTAGCAGCTAAGAAAATCGGGTTAAGCCTCGCTATCATGAATACACCGGCTGTCACCATAGTCGCTGCGTGGATAAGGGCAGACACGGGAGTCGGTCCTGCCATCGCATCGGGAAGCCAGACATAAAGAGGAATCTGGGCCGATTTACCCATGGCTCCGATAAAAAAGGCAATCGCTACAAAGTTAATAATTTCTTTAAAACCTTCTGCTGCCGGCATAGCCTGTAAGATTTCGGAGTACTTCACGCTTCCGGTATACCAGTAGGTGAGGATAATTCCTACAGCAAAACCCACATCCCCGATACGGTTCGTGATAAACGCTTTCATTCCGGCATTGGCCGCGAAATCCTTGTCATAGTAGAAACCAATTAGAAGGTAAGAACAGAGTCCCACACCTTCCCAGCCTAAAAACATCAGGACAAGGTTATCTCCTAATACCAGGTTCAGCATGGAGAAAATAAAAAGGTTCAGATAGACAAAGAAACGGTTGAAGCCCTCTTCTCCGTGCATATAGCCAATACTATACAAGTGAATCAGAGAACCGATTCCTGTGATAATCAAAGTCATGTACAGAGAAAGCTGGTCTACCTGATAGCCAATATTAATCTGAAAATTCCCGGCCTGCATCCACTCGAAAAGAGTGAAATAATGTGGTGCAGTAGCCGTAAGAGGTTTATACTCCAGAAAAGCTCCCAGGGTAATAAAGAAAGGAATCGCTACAGCCAGAGTGCCCAGGGTAGCAGCCAGCTTTTCCGGCATCTTTTTATAAAGAAGACCATTAATTAAAAATCCGGCCAGGGGTAAAAGAACAACAAGAGCGAATAGATCTAACATAGGTTTACCACTTTAAGAGATTAATCTCATCCACATTGGATGTCTTTTTCTGCCGGTATATGGCAATGACAATGGCCAGACCCACTCCTGCTTCAGCTGCTGCAATCGCCATTACAAAGAATACGATTACTTCACCATTGATAGAGGACAGTGCCTTGGCAAAGGTAATGAAAACGAGGTTTACGGAGTTCAACATGAGTTCTACCGCCATAAAAATTACAACGGCATTCCGCCTGATTAATACACCGAGTACCCCGATAGAGAAAAGAATACCGGCAATCGCAAGGTAAAAATTCACCGGTACACCGGAAATAAGTGTCTGCAATCTGAACTCCCCTAACTGTTTTCTTTTTGTGTCGGTTCTTTTTTTGCTATGATTACCGCTCCGACAACAGCGGCAAGTAGTAATATGGAAATAAGCTCAAACGGAAGTAAATAATCCAAAAAGGTAGAAGCTCCTACCGAAGCTGTGTTTCCTTTGAGGCTGACTTCCTTTTCTGCTTTTACTTTATATTCGTAATGGATCGAATCCGAAATAAAATGGCTGCTCTTAGGAATCTGAACGACCTCCGAAGAATGACTTCCCCTTGAAAGTAGCACCGAAATCAAAAGGAAGGAATAAAAAGCGACAACGGCCATAATGATAGTCTTTTTTACCGGTTTATCCCAGATGTCTTTCAGGGTTTCTTCCCGCAAACTGAGTAACATCAAAACAAAGATGACCAGAACCATAATGGCTCCCGCATACACTACAACCTGCATGGTTGCAATGAAAACGGCATTCATCACCCCGTAAAGGCCCGCAAGTGAAAAGAAGGACAATACAAGGAAGACCGCTGAAATCACCGGGTTTTTGTGAAGAATCACAAAAAGAGCCGAAGCTATGGTCAGACCTCCGAAAAGAAAAAACAGGACTTGCTGTGGTTGTGTAATTTCTATCATTTCTTAGTTAAAAATCCCTTTCCAGGAATCCCCCCAGTAAACTACATAAGTGGCAGCTAATACTATATTAAAAAGGCACCAGGGAATCAGTTTTTTCCAGCCCAGTTGCATGAGTTGATCATAACGAAACCTCGGAAGCGTCCAGCGTACCCACATAAAGAGAAAAGCAAAAAAGAGGACTTTTACGGTGAAGAAGAGAAGTCCTGCCACATGAACAAATGGACTATTAGCAAAAAGTCCGAAAGGAACATTATAACCACCGAAGAAGAGCAGACTCACCACACAGCTCATGGTGATCATGTTCATATATTCCGCTATGAAAAAGAGAGCAAATTTAAAAGCCCCGTATTCCGTATGGAATCCTACAACCAGTTCCGATTCTGCTTCGGCAAGGTCGAAGGGAAGACGGTTGGTTTCGGCAAACATGGCAACTGTAAAGGTTAAAAAGGCAATAAAACCGGGCAAGGTAAATATGAACCAGAGACCTTTCTGGGCTTCATTTATCTCGGTAAGCCTTAAAGAACCCGCTAATAGTACTACGGCTACTACGGAAAGGCCGAGAGGAAGTTCGTAGCTAATCATTTGGGCTGTAGAACGAATTCCACCCAAAAGGGAGTATTTGTTATTGCTCGACCAGCCGGCAAGAATGACTCCATAAACAGCTAAAGAAGAAATCGCAAATAAAACCAGAATCCCGGTGTTGGGATTGGCTACCATAAGCTGGAGCTGGTTAAAGCCCAGTATTTTCGCCAGACCTTCCGGTAAAGGAATCGTTCCTCCGAGAGGAACAATCGACCAGGCCATAATCGCACAGGTAGCTGAAATCGCCGGAGCTATCAGGTAGGTAATTTTATTTACATGAATGGGAAAAACTTCTTCTTTAGTAAGAAATTTCACTCCATCCGCTAAGGGCTGAAAAATACCGAATGGACCCGCCCGGTTTGGTCCCGGCCTTCTTTGAATAAAACCGGCGACCTTTCTTTCGGCGAGGGTATAGTAGGCACAACCCGTGATGATAATTACAAAAAACAGGACTGTCTTTACAATCCAGACTAAAAGCAGGCTTAAATCCATAAATAATCCTTCGAATATCCCTTTCTATGATGTCGGCTGAAGCCTCTTCTCAAATTCCGGCCTGAATTTTTCTATAGTAGGCCTGACTGCACCCACGCAGGCATCTGCCAGCGGACAAATGGTAGTTCCTCCTTCCATATTCACAGTAAGTGATAGGATGAGCTCAAGGTCTTTCTTACTACCCAGACCATCCCGAATTTTGTGAAGAAGGTCTTTGATCCAGTGCGTTCCTTCCCGACAGGGAGTGCACTGTCCGCAGGATTCATGCGCATAAAAACTGGCCAAGCGATAAGTGGTTTCTACCAGGTTCGTTTTATCAGAAAGCACGATTACCGCACCACTTCCGAGCATGGTTTTATGTTCCATCATGGATTCGAAATCCATATTGGCAGTTTTACATTCTTCTGCGGTTAAAATAGGTACAGAAGAACCACCCGGAATAATAGCTTTCAGCTCATGTCCTTCTGCCATTCCTCCGCAGAGGTTATTAATAAGTTCCATGAGAGGTGTGCCGAGTTCGATTTCATACACACCGGGTTTCTTCAAAGGTCCCGATACACTGAAAAGACGGGTTCCGGTAGACTTGGGTGTTCCCATCTTAGCATACCATTCTCCACCATTATTGATAATATGCGGAACCGCACTGAAAGTTTCTACGTTGTTTACAACGGTAGGGCAATTATAAAGCCCTGCTACAGCCGGGAAAGGCGGTTTTAAACGGGGATGACCTCTCCTTCCTTCGAGAGAATTGATAAGAGCGGTTTCCTCTCCGCAGATATAGGCACCGGCACCGGCATAAAGACCGAGTTCGAAATCAAAACCGGAACCCATAATGTTTTTTCCGAGAAGTCCGGCTTTGTAACACTCGTCTATGGCTGCCTGGAGTATATCATAACTTTTTTTGTATTCACCGCGAATATAGATAAAACCTGTATGGGAATCAATGGCTTTAGCTGCAATTACCATTCCTTCAATAATCTGGTGGGGTAATTGCTCCAGAAGAACCCTGTCTTTGAAAGTGCCCGGCTCTCCCTCATCTGCATTGCAGAGAAGATACTTCGGCTTATCAGTCTGAGGAATAAAAGACCACTTCATGCCGGTAGGAAAACCCGCACCTCCCCTTCCTCTCAATCCGGATTTTTTTACTTCATCAATGAGTTCTGCACCTTTCATGGAAAGAGCTTTTTTTTGAGCGGTGAAACCTCCTACCGATTGGTAGTGTTTTAAAGTTCCGCAGCCTTCTTCTCCAAGGTGTTTGGTTAATAATTTCAATTCCGCCATTCTTTACTCCAGAGAATCCAGAATCCTGTCCACTTCTTCAAGGTTCAGGTGTTCGTAATACGTATCATTAATTTGCATCATAGGACCGTAACCGCAGGCTCCGAGGCACTGCACTTCGCTAACAGTAAATTTCTTGTCTGCCGTAGTTTCTCCTTCTTTGATTCCTAATTTCTTGCAGACATGGTCGGTTACTTTGTCCGAACCCATGACATAGCAGGAAATATTGGAACAGATCTGGATATGAAACTTGCCTACGGGTTTTTTATTATACATTGTATAAAACGTAGCTACACCGTAAACATTCGCCAGAGAAATAGGTGCCCCTATCCTATCCGCGATATATTGCATACTTTCTTTATCTACAAATCCTTTCTCTCTTTGCACGAGGTAAAGGGCCGGAAGTATCATGGAGCGTTTATCGGGAAACATTTCCAGAAGCTTTGTAAATCTCTTTTCTGATTCTTGTGTGAATTGATATGCCATTTTAACAGTCTAACTCCCCGGCGATAACATTTAAAGAACTCATGGTGGCAATGGAATCGGCAATCAGGCCTCCCTTGACCAGCTCAGGAAAAGACTGGTAATACCAGAAACAGGGTCTTCTCACATGCACCCGGTAAGGAGATTTTTCTCCTTCTGATACAATATAAAAACCCAGTTCCCCGTTCGCAGCTTCGGTTGCCATGTAGTATTCACCCGGCGGAACACTGATTCCGTGCATGATGATTTTGAAGTGATAGATAAGCTCTTCCATGCTGCTGTAAACCTTTTGCTTTTCCGGGAGAAAAACAGTCGGAATGTCTGCATGAAAAGGACCGGAAGGAATATTATCGATTAATTGCTCAATAATACGGATAGACTGGCGCATTTCCTCGATTCGAACCAGAGTTCTGTGCAGAGCCGAGCCATCTTCTCCAACAGCTACATCGAAGTCGACCTTATCGTAGAACATATAAGGTTCATCTTTACGAACATCCCAGTCTACCCCGGCAGCTCTCAGATTCGGACCGCTGTAACCGTAGGCTACTGCGTCTTCCGCTGAAATTCCACCGATACCGGCAGTTCTTTCATTAAAAATACGGTTATTAATCAAAAGGTTAACAAACTCATCAATTGCAGGAGTAAGACCCTTGATAACCAGTTTTACTTCCTTTTCAAATTCAGGATACAGGTCTCTTTCCATCCCACCAACCCGACAAAAGGTAGTTGTAAGCCTTGCGCCTGTAAGCTTTTCGAGGATCTGGTAAATATTTTCGCGGTGATGAAATAAATACAGCATTCCGGAAAAAGCACCTAAATCCACCCCGAGAATCGTAGTGCAAATAATATGATCCATAATCCGAGAAAGTTCGGAAATAATCATACGAACATAAGTTACTTTATCGGGCACCTGAATTTGTAGCATTTTTTCTACGGCAAGGATCCAGCCGATATTGTTCATCGGGGTAGAAACGTAGTTCATCCTATCCGTACAGACTAAAAACTGGTTGTAGTCATAACGTTCACCCAACTTTTCAAAGCAGCGGTGAACATAACCGATAATCGCTTCTGCTTCTACGATCCGCTCTCCATCGAGTTGAATAACATTCTGTAAAATTCCGTGGGTTGCGGGATGAGAAGGGCCGAGGTTGATAAGCATGTGGCCTTCCGGGAGGTTTTGAAACTTTCCCTTAAACCGTTCCGCTGTTTTTTCATACATTGCCATACGCTTATATTTCCTCCTGGTGAATCTGTAAAAGATCGGAAATTAAATAATCCTGGCCAAAACCTTCGAGTGGGTAGTCTTTTCGCAGGGGATGACCCTGAAAGTTATCCGGCAAAATTAGCCTTTCCATGTAAGGATGCTCGGAAAACTCGATTCCCATCAGGTCATAGACCTCCCTTTCCGGCCAGTTAGCACCTTTAAAGATGGAAGTGATACTCGGAACTGAATCTCCTTCTTCTACCGGAACTTTTAACATCACTCTTGCATGTTTATTGGAAGGAGAACGAAGGAGGTAACATACTTCAAAGCGAGGCTCCTTTTTTCCGAGCCAGTCTATGGCGGTGAGGTCGTTTAAAAAAGTAAATTGCAGGTCTTCTTTCAGTGCTTTCACAACTTCCCGAATTCCCTCCGGTTTTATAAAAAAGACCGGGATATTAGATTTTACTTCTTCTTCCCTATAGATAGAACTTGAAAATTTGCTTTTTAATAAAGACTGTATTTTTTCTTTCATTTTACGATCTGGGGCCTGTTTCTTTCGTTGATTTCCTGAATTTTCTGCATTACTTCTTTACGCCTTTCTTCAAGGCCCTGAGTTTTTACTTTTTGTTGAAGTTTTACAAGAGCATCAAGGATGGCTTCGGGTCTGGGCGGACAACCGGGAATATAAAGGTCTACAGGTAAAAACCTGTCAATCCCCTGAACCACTCCGTAGGTATCAAACATACCACCGGAAGAAGCACAGGCTCCTACACTGATAACGTATTTCGGCTCGGAAAGCTGGTCGTAGATCTGTCGGAGTACCGGTGCCATTTTGTAGGTAATCGTTCCGAGAACGAGTATCATATCTGCCTGTCTCGGAGAAAAAGAAGGTCTCTCCGCACCAAACCTCGCAATATCATTATCCGAACAGGCAGCTCCCATAAACTCAATTCCACAACAGGCAGTTGCAAACGGATAGGGCCAGAGAGAATAACTTTTCCCCCAGTTGATAAAAGTCTCGAGATTGGCAACCTGTGCAAAGTCGCCGAGGGCCTGACCGGGGTTTTTTAGAACTTCAGCTAATCCCATTCCAGAGCTCCTTTCTTCCAAATATAATATAAGCCTACGACAAGTATAAAGATGAATAGAAACATTTCGAGCATGACAAAGTTGCCGAGTCCCGCCTCTTTAAATTTCCGTAAATTGACAGCCCAGGGATAAAGAAATACAGCTTCAATGTCAAATAGAATGAAAAGAACGGCAACCAGATAGAATTTTATATTAAAAAGTCCTCTCGCATCCCCGTAGTAGGTAACACCACACTCAAAGGTATCATGCGGCTTACTACGTTTTTTTGGGCTGATAAGAAGGGCTAAACCTAAAATTACAACAGAAAATCCTATACCAAAAATAAGCTGAACGAGAAGCGGACCAAGGCCTTCCGGAGCTAATCCCATTAATTCCCCCTGAAACTGACTAATAGGAGGATTTCTGTTTCTTTTTTTCGTGTCAATTAATATTCTTAGAAACTGCGATTTATCATCTTCAAGAACCGAGATTTTTCACTACACCCGGTTCTGACACGACAGGCTTCCATTCAGAGCAACTGTTTTTTCAAGTATTCAATATACTCGTAAAAAGATTCGAGAGATTTCTCTAAAGCTTTTATATCAAAAAGCTCGGCTTCAAATTTTACTCTTTCTGCATATATCTTCAATCTCTGCCAGTGATGAATTTCAGAAAAGTATTGAATCTTATCGGCAAACTTAATAAGCTCATCAAAAATCATTCTCTCCTTAAGTCCCGAAAATTCAGTTTCAAAAATCTTTTCTAAAATTAAAAGTAACTCTCTCCAGGTTTCTTTATTATCTCTTTCATCCGGATTCTCAAGAGTTTCCGCCTTCGTTTCCTCTTCAATATGATGCGGCAAGAAGCTAAATAACTCCGATAAAAGTTCCGTCCTCCGAATCGGTTTTCGTAAATATTTATTAAATAGCTCATTTTCCTCTTCGTTTAAAATCGAAGCTGTAAGGGCAATAAGACAGACATCCTTACTGTGCATACGAATTTTCCTTGCTGCCTCATTCCCATCCATTAAGGGCATACGAATATCCATAAGGATTAAATCCGGATTATGTTTATGAAACTGTTGAATGGCTTCTATTCCGTTTTTTGCCTGGTATAATTTTAAGTTTTCAGGTTTTAAATATCCTATAATCAAATTCCGGTTACTTTCTATATCATCAACCAGTAATATTTTAGATCCCTTAAACTTGTAGTTTATAAATTCATTCGATTTCTCCTCTTCTTTTTGCCAGACCTCTCCGATACGAACCCTCGGAAGATGAATGGTGAAAATACTTCCTTCATTCTCTTTGCTGCTGAGTATGATTTCTCCCCCCATAGTCTTTACCAGGCGATTACTAATTGTTAAACCCAGACCCGTTCCACCATGTTGATTCAAGGTTTTTTGACTCTGCCGAAACTCATCAAAAATCAGCTTTTGCTCCTCAAAAGAAATCCCGATTCCCGTATCCTGTATGGATATAAACAACTCTATATAACCTTCCATATCATAAATAGGCTTATACTTTACTTCTAACTTTATAAAACCTTCACTGGTAAACTTGACAGCATTCCCTACAAGATTAATCAAGACCTGCCTCAAGCGAATTTCATCCAGCATAAGACCCGGCATTTCCGGTTCAATAGATAAGAGGAAATCTATTTTTTTTCGGGTAATTGCATGAAAGAAGATATTTTTAATTTCTTCAAAAATAGAATAAGGGTTTACCATTTCATAAGATAATACTAATTTACCGGCTTCAATTTTTGATAAATCTAATATATCGTTAATGAGAGCCAAAAGGGCCTTGCCACTTGTTTTAATAGAATTCAGATAGTGTTTTTGTGTGGTTTCTTTTACTAAATCTTCCAATAAATCTGTAAATCCAATAATTGCATTTAGAGGAGTACGTATTTCATGGCTCATGTTGGCTAAAAATTCACTCTTGGCTTTATTCGCTTTCTCGGCTTCTTCTTTTGCTTTCTTCAGGGCGAGATTCGTTTCAACCGTTTCCTTTTCGGCCAGCAATCTCTCGGTTACATCATGCACAAGACTTGCAACACCAATAATATTTTTTTTATCATTGAATAAAGTAGTAGAATACCAATCACAGATAATCTTTTTACCATCTTTTCGTAGCGATACACTGGTTGTATTTATAGAATCCTTATCATTATAAATTAATAAATCATCCTGAGGATAATTCCTAAGCTCCGGAACCTGTTTAAAAAAGTAAAAAATATCCTTCCCGAGCACTTCCTCCTTTTTATATCCAAATATTCTCTCAGCAGAAGGATTCCAGGCCTTCACAAGACCGTATTCATCAATTTCGATATAAGCCAGAGGTGTATTTTCTATATGCAAGAGCAATTTGTTATTAACTGTCCTTAGTTCTTCCTGTTTTATAGCAAGAGCCCTCGTTCTCTCCATCACCCTAGCTTCCAGAACTTCATTTAAAGCTAAAAGCTTGGATTCTGCTTCTTTCTTCTGGGTAATATCCATAAAATGGCCCACAATATGTAAAGGCTTTCCTCTATGTTCCTCGATTACTTTTCCGGCAGCATATACCCAGATTAAGTCCCCGCCTTTTTTTCTCAGTCGAAATTCAACCTCGAAACGAGAGGTCTTATTCCGAAAATGTACAAAGAATTCTTTTTTTAGTTTTTTTATATCTTCCGAATCAACAAACTTCTTCCATTGATTATGCAAAGGTTGAATTTCCATCTCGGAATACTCCAAAAACTTCAACCAGTTTTCACTTAAATTAACTCGATTATATTTCCGATTCCAATCCCAGATCCCCTGCCCCGTTGATTCAATAGTTATCATAAGCCTGGCCTGACTCAAGCGCAATTCAGCTTCTGTTCGCTTTTGCATTTCCAGCTTCATTTCTAGGGTACGATTTTTTTCTTCCAGCTCTATTAATAAAAGTTGATTTTTCTTTTTCAAAGAATAGAGTTCAAAGGCAGAATCCAGCGTAAGTTTAAAATCATTCGCAATATAGGGTTTGGTAATATATCGATAGACTTCTCCCCGATTGATAGATTGGATAATGGCATCCACATCGCTGTAGCCGGTTAATAAAATTCTGGGTAACAAGGGATACTGCCTTGCAACTTCTTCTAAAAATTCTACTCCGCTGATATCGGGCATTTTCTGGTCAGCAACTACAATATGGATTTCCTCTTCCTTTAAAATTGCCCTGGCTTCTTCCACCTCATCACAGGTATAAATTTCATAGTACGGACGGAAGAGGGCTTTAAAACTACTGAGGTTCTCAATTTCATCATCGAGATATAAAATTTTAGGAAGTTCCTGCGACATAAATCTACCTTTTTCATTTATATCCCTCTTTTTACTCTTCCTGTAAAGAAAAAAAGAAATTTCAGTTTTGAAATTCCTGCTTGCAGAGAAAACAAAGTCTTAATAATTTCGGAGTATGCAAATCAATATTACAACTCCCGCACTTCTCTTCCCGGCGATCTCCTTATTACTTCTCGCCTACACCAACCGTTTTTTAGCCCTCGCTTCCCTAATAAGAGGGCTTGCCGGTAAAATTCCGGAAAAAGATACTTATATTCAAAAACAAATCGCCAATCTTCGTCTCAGGATTCAGCTCATTAAATTCATGCAAGCCTTCGGAATCGCCGCCTTTACTTTCTGTGTAATTTCCATGATATTACTCTTTCTGAATAAAGAATTAGCGGGAAGATCTGTATTCGGAGTTTCCTTATTTCTTATGCTCATTTCCTTAAGTATCAGCTTCTGGGAAACCCTTGTGTCCGGAAAAGCCTTAAGATACGAATTAAAGCGGTACGAAGATATAAGGTAAGTATATGAATTTTATAAGCAGACGAAAAGAAATGTTGGAAACGATTAAACAATATGGAGTTGTAAATGAATCTGTGCTTAAGGCCATGATGCAGGTTGAACGCCACCTTTTCATTCCGGAAGATCTACTTTCCAAAGCTTATGGAGACTATCCACTTTCTATAGGTTATGGCCAGACCATTTCTCAACCCTTTATCGTTGCCTATATGGCCGAACTTTCAGAAGCTTCTAAATCTTTGAATATATTAGAAATTGGTTGTGGTTCCGGCTATGAAGCAGCCGTATTAGCGAATCTTTATAAACAGGTTTACAGCATCGAAAACATTGCAGCCCTGGCTGAATCCAGCTCTCATCTTTTACAACAATTGAAATATGATAATGTTTCGGTAATATACGGAAATGGTTTTTTAGGCTTAGAAGAGAAAGCTCCTTTCGATAGGATTATTTTATCTGCCTGCCCGCCGGAAACACCCGAAAGACTGATTCAACAACTCAAAGAAAATGGAATTATGGTTCTACCCGTAGGAGAAAAGAAACAGAAACTACTACGAATCACAAAAAAAAAGGAAGGCTTACAAAAAGAGTATTTCGGAGATGTTCGTTTTGTCCCCATGCTCAACCGGGTCTACTGATTCAGCTTAAATTCAAGTATAACCGAATATCGCTTGTAAATTATCCGAAACTATAAGAGATATAGATTTTTAATGCTAAGTTAATTTCTCAAATTTCATCTTTCTTACTTTTTCTACTTTCTCGATAGGTACAGAAAACGAATTATGGAAAAACACCCTTCCCTTCTATTTTACCACAACCCTGTCAAAACCAATGAACACAATACTTAAGGGGTGTATTTCAAAATCACTCATATCTTTAAAAAAGGGATTATGGTTAAGAAATCTCTTCTCCAAACGTTCTTTGTAGATGGACAGTTGTTCATTAGCTTCTTTCAGTTTTGCCTGAATTAGAGGAAGGTTTTCCAGCTCTTCATAAGAAAGTTCTTTTATTTCTTTCTGTGTAAGTTCCAATTCTGAGAGTTTAATAAACTTGAACTCGATTAATATATCTTTTAAACCATATTTCTTTCGAGTATCTCCGCGACCGAGGTAGAAAAGGTCGCAATAGCCACGTAAGATTTCCTTTTCGCTGTCTATGATATACAGCTCTTCCCGCATCATCAGGGAGAGAAACATTATTTTCATAGAAAGTTCATTGGCCTGGATATAGTCACGGTTGGATAGGTAAGGTAATACCGTTTTCTCTAAAAAGGTTTGTAATTCAGACAGGTTTAGATCTATGAAGAAAGATTTGTGAATCTGATTGGCATCCAGCTTCGGAGGAAAACAGGCTGCACGAATTCTATCATAATAAAAACGACGAGAAACAATATTAGGAATTTTCAGAATAATATTAAAAGCATCTACTCCAGCAAAGGTTAAGATGCCATGATAAAACAAATACGACCAGAGAAAGTTATCCGCCTGTTCGTCCATAGTAAGGAGTTCTTTCAGTTTAAATTCTTCGACTATATGTGAAATGCTTACCTTTTCTTCATTTTCTAAAAGAGCAAATACCTTGTTATGCACGGAGCTTAGCTTTGTAATGTGCTCCAACTTATTGATGTCCATATCGAGGTTCTTATCAAAAAACTTTTTAGGAATTTTACGTTCTTTTAATAGGGCCTGAAGATAAAACAAGGTCAGGGTCGGGTTATAAATATGCTCTTCGCTTTCCTCATGAAAAATATAGCCATCATAATAGTATCTCATCTGAGAAAGAATTTCTTCTTTTTTAGGCATCAGATCAATTTCTTCTAAGACCCTTTCGAGCATGGCTTCTACTTCCTCTTCCGTAAAACCCATCAAGGAATTAAACTCTTCTTTAAAAGTGATGTGGGTAGCAATATTATAGGCACTGGAAAGATCAGTTAGAGTGATGGGTGTAACTCCTGTCACAAAGGTTCTATCAATAGCACCTATGTTTCCGGCTTTCAGAACTTTGAAGAAGGATTTCAGAAAGCCATCCCCTGTAACCAGATCCGAATAGTCTTTCGACCTATTGGTGCTGATGAGTTCGTTGGTAAAATTATCATACTCATCTATTAGAACATATAACTTGTGACCGGATAGTTTTACAGAACTTAAAAGTTGATCCAGGGAATGATTTGCTTTTTTGGAACTGAAATCAATTGAATAATCAATCAGGAAATCTTTATAAGTTATCAAAAACTCACGAATAATATTTGTTATATAATCATTAAAACTACTCTCAATCTCTTCTACTGTTTTGCCCGGTTGAATCTTCGAAAAATCGAGCCTCAGGATAAGATAAGAGTTTCGCCTTGATGTTGGATGTTTCCCTACGTGAAGATTTCCGAACAAGTCCTCAAAACGGTTTTTCTTTAGAATATCGTAATAACTGGCCAGGGTATCGAGCCAGAGAGTTTTTCCCATACGCCTTGGTCGAACACAGAAAAGGGTGCTGTTCGAGTTTTCGCATTTCTCTATAAAGGCCGTCCTATCCTGATAGAAATAGCCACCTGTGATAATTTTATCAAAGTCCATGATACCGTAGGGAAACTTTATCATAATAGAACTCATTTCAACCTTTGGATTTTATGAGTCAAGTAGATTTGGAAGTGTTGAAAAAAAGAAAAGATGGTTTCAGGTTTCAAGAGTTGATAAGCACTTCTCCGAACTCTTCCCTTTATTTCACCACTACCCTGTCAAAACCAATAAACACAATACTTAAGGGGTGAATTTTAAAATCACTCATATCTTTGAAAAAGGGATTATGGTTAAGAAATCTCTTCTCCAAACGTTCTTTGTAGATGGATAGTTGTTCTTTGGCTTCTTTCAGTTTTGCCTGAATTAGAGGAAGGTTTTCCAGTTCTTCATAAGAAAGATCTTTTATTTCTTTCTGTGTGACTTCCAATTCTGAGAGTTTAATAAATTTGAACTCGATTAATATATCTTTCAAACCATATTTCTTCCGAGTGTCTCCGCGACCGAGGTAGAAAAGGTCACAATAACCACGTAAGATCTCCTTTTCGCTGTCTATAATATACAGGTCTTCCCGCATCATGAGAGAGAGAAACATTATTTTCATAGAAAGTTCATTGGCCTGGATATAGTCACGGTTGGATAAATAAGGCAATACCGTTTTTTCTAAAAAGAATTGTAATTCAGAAAGGTTTAGATCTATGAAGAAAGATTTGTGAATCTGGTTGGCATCCAGCTTTGAAGGAAAACAGGCGGCACGAATTCTATCATAATAAAAACGGCGAGAAACAATATTGGGAATTTTCAGAAGAATATTAAAAGCATCTACTCCACCAAAAGTTAAGATGCCATGATAAAACAAATACGACCAGAGAAAGTTATCAGCCTGTTCATCCATAGTAAGGAGTTCTTTCAGTTTAAATTCTTCTACTATATGTGAAATGCTTACCTTTTCCTCGTTTTCTAAAAGAGCAAATACTTTGTCGTGAACAGAACTTAGCTTTGTAATGTGCTCCAACTTATTGATGTCCATATCAAGGTTCCTGTCCAGAAGTTGTTGTGGTATATCTTTTTCCTCCAATAAATTATTCAGAAAATACATGGTCAGGGTGGGATTGTAAATATGCTCTTTAGCTCTTCTGCTAAAAGTATAACCGTCATAATAATATTTCATAAGAGATAAGATTTCTTTTTTCTTGGTTATCAGGCCAATTTCTTCTAAGACCATTTCGAGCATGGCTTCTACTTCCTCTTTCGTAAAACCCAATAAGGAATTAAACTCTTCTTTAAAAGTGATGTGGGTAGCGATATTATAGGCACTCGAAAGATCGGTTAGAGTGATGGGCGTGACTCCTGTCACAAAGGTTCTATCAATGGCACCTATGTTACCGGCTTTCAGAACTTTGAAGAAGGATTTTAGAAAGCCATCCCCTGTAACTAAGTCCGAATAGTCTTTCGACCTGTTGGTGCTGATGAGTTCGTTGGTAAAATTATCATACTCATCTATTAGAACATATAACTTGTGGCCGGATGATTCGACGTAATTACATAAACTATCGAGAGAACCTGTACAGCTATCTTTATATAGATCTAATTTATCTGATTCAATAAAATCTCTGTAATCTTCTGAAAACTTCTTAATTGTTCTGTAAATATAATCATTAAAACTACTCTCGATTTCTTCTACTGTTTTGCCCGGTTGGATCTTCGAAAAATCGAGCCTCAGGATAAGATAAGAGTTTCGCCTTGATGTTGGATGTTTCCCTACGTGAAGATTTCCGAACAAGTCCTCAAAACGGTCTTTTTTGAGAATATCGTAATAACTGGCCAGGGTATCGAGCCAGAGAGTCTTTCCCATGCGCCTTGGCCGAACACAGAAGAGAGTCTTGGCTGTATTTTCGCATTTCTCTATAAAGGCCGTCCTATCCTGATAGAAATAACCTTCTGTGATTATGTCAGAAAAATCCATGATACCGTAGGGAAACTTTATCATAATAGAACTCATTTCAAGGTTTATATTCAGTAAGTCAAGCGGGTTTTACTACTACCCTGTCAAAACCAATGAACACAATACTTAAGGGGTGAATTTTAAAATCACTCATATCTTTGAAAAAGGGATTATGGTTAAGAAATCTCTTCTCCAAACGTTCTTTGTAGATGGATAGCTGTTCTTTGGCTTCTTTCAGTTTTGCCTGAATTAGAGGAAGGTTTTCCAGTTCTTCATAAGAAAGTTCTTTTATTTCTTTCTGTGTGACTTCCAATTCTGAGAGTTTAATAAATTTGAACTCGATTAATATATCTTTTAAACCATATTTCTTTCGAGTATCTCCGCGACCGAGGTAGAAAAGGTCACAATAACCACGTAAGATTTCTTTTTCACTGTCTATGATATACAGGTCATCCCGCATCATGAGAGAGAGAAACATTATTTTCATAGACAGTTCATTGGCCTGAATGTAGTCACGGTTAGATAAATAAGGCAGTACCGTTTTTTCTAAAAAGGATTGTAATTCAGAAAGATTTAAATCCAGAAAAAACTTCTCCTGCATTTCAGATATATCTAGTTTCTTCGGAAGGATACTATAACGAATTCTATCATAATAGAAATGTCTGGAGACTGTATTCGGTATTTTTAATTGGACCCTTGTTCTATCTATTCCACCAAAGGTTAAGATGCCATGATAAAACAAATACGACCAGAGAAAGTTATCAGCCTGTTCGTCCATAGTAAGGAGTTCTTTCAGTTTAAATTCTTCTACTATATGTGAAATGCTTACCTTTTCCTCGTTTTCTAAAAGAGCAAATACCTTGTTATGCACGGAGCTTAGCTTTGTAATGTGCTCCAACTTATTGATGTCCATATCAAGGTTCCTGTCCAGAAGTTGTTGTGGTATATCTTTTTCCTCCAATAAATTATTCAGAAAATACATGGTCAGGGTGGGATTGTAAATATGCTCTTTAGCTCTTCTGCTAAAAGTATAACCGTCATAATAATATTTCATAAGAGATAAGATTTCTTTTTTCTTGGTTATCAGGCCAATTTCTTCTAAGACCATTTCGAGCATGGCTTCTACTTCCTCTTTCGTAAAACCCAATAAGGAATTAAACTCTTCTTTAAAAGTGATGTGGGTAGCGATATTATAGGCACTCGAAAGATCGGTTAGAGTGATGGGCGTGACTCCTGTCACAAAGGTTCTATCAATGGCACCTATGTTACCGGCTTTCAGAACTTTGAAGAAGGATTTTAGAAAGCCATCCCCTGTAACTAAGTCCGAATAGTCTTTCGACCTGTTGGTGCTGATGAGTTCGTTGGTAAAATTATCATACTCATCTATTAGAACATATAACTTGTGGCCGGATGATTCGACGTAATTACATAAACTATCGAGAGAACCTGTACAGCTATCTTTATATAGATCTAATTTATCTGATTCAATAAAATCTCTGTAATCTTCTGAAAACTTCTTAATTGTTCTGTAAATATAATCATTAAAACTACTCTCGATTTCTTCTACTGTTTTGCCCGGTTGGATCTTCGAAAAATCGAGCCTCAGGATAAGATAAGAGTTTCGCCTTGATGTTGGATGTTTCCCTACGTGAAGATTTCCGAACAAGTCCTCAAAACGGTCTTTTTTGAGAATATCGTAATAACTGGCCAGGGTATCGAGCCAGAGAGTCTTTCCCATGCGCCTTGGCCGAACACAGAAGAGAGTCTTGGCTGTATTTTCGCATTTCTCTATAAAGGCCGTCCTATCCTGATAGAAATAACCTTCTGTGATTATGTCAGAAAAATCCATGATACCGTAGGGAAACTTTATCATAATAGAACTCATTTCAAGGTTTATATTCAGTAAGTCAAGCGGGTTTTACTACTACCCTGTCAAAACCAATGAACACAATACTTAAGGGGTGAATTTCAAAATCACTCATATCTTTAAAAAAGGGATTATGGTTAAGAAATCTCTTCTCCAAACGTTCTTTGTAGATGGATAGCTGTTCTTTGGCTTCTTTCAGTTTTGCCTGAATTAGAGGAAGGTTTTCCAGTTCTTCATAAGAAAGTTCTTTTATTTCTTTCTGTGTGACTTCCAATTCTGAGAGTTTAATAAATTTGAACTCGATTAATATATCTTTTAAACCATATTTCTTTCGAGTATCTCCGCGACCGAGGTAGAAAAGGTCACAATAACCACGTAAGATTTCCTTTTCGCTGTCTATGATATACAGGTCATCCCGCATCATGAGAGAGAGAAACATTATTTTCATAGAAAGTTCATTGGCCTGGATATAGTCACGGTTGGATAGGTAAGGTAATACCGTTTTCTCTAAAAAGGTTTGTAATTCAGACAGGTTTAGATCTATGAAGAAAGATTTGTGAATCTGATTGGCATCCAGCTTCGGAGGAAAACAGGCTGCACGAATTCTATCATAATAAAAACGACGAGAAACAATATTAGGAATTTTCAGAATAATATTAAAAGCATCTACTCCAGCAAAGGTTAAGATGCCATGATAAAACAAATACGACCAGAGAAAGTTATCCGCCTGTTCATCCATAGTAAGGAGTTCTTTCAGTTTAAATTCTTCTACTATATGTGAAATGCTTACCTTTTCCTCGTTTTCTAAAAGAGCAAATACTTTGTCATGCACGGAACTTAGCTTTGTAATGTGCTCCAACTTATTGATGTCCATATCGAGGTTCTTATCAAAAAACTTTTTAGGAATTTTACGTTCTTTTAATAGGGCCTGAAGATAAAACAAGGTCAGGGTCGGGTTATAAATATGCTCTTCGCTTTCCTCATGAAAAATATAGCCATCATAATAGTATCTCATCTGAGAAAGAATTTCTTCTTTTTTAGCCATCAGATCAATTTCTTCTAAGACCCTTTCGAGCATGGCTTCTACTTCCTCTTCCGTAAAACCCAATAAGGAATTAAACTCTTCTTTAAAAGTGATGTGGGTAGCAATATTATAGGCACTCGAAAGGTCAGTTAGAGTGATGGGCGTAACTCCTGTCACAAAGGTTCTATCAATAGCACCTATGTTTCCGGCTTTCAGAACTTTGAAGAAGGATTTCAGAAAGCCATCCCCTGTAACCAGATCCGAATAGTCTTTCGACCTGTTGGTGCTGATGAGTTCGTTGGTAAAATTATCATACTCATCTATTAGAACATATAACTTGTGACCGGATAGTTTTACAGAGCTTAAAAGTTGATCCAGAGAATGATTTGCCTTTTTGGAACTGAAATCAATTGAATAATCAATCAGGAAATCTTTATAATTTATCAAAAACTCACGAGTAATATTTGTTATATAATCATTAAAACTACTCTCGATTTCTTCTACTGTTTTGCCCGGTTGAATCTTCGAAAAATCGAGCCTCAGGATAAGATAAGAGTTTCGCCTGGGTGTTGGGTTTTTCCCGATATAAAGACTTCCGAACAAGTCATCAAAACGGTCTTTTTTGAGAATGTCGTAATAACTGGCCAGGGTATCGAGCCAGAGAGTTTTTCCCATACGCCTTGGTCGAACACAGAAGAGAGTCTTGGCTGTATTTTCGCATTTCTCTATAAAGGCCGTCCTGTCCTGATAGAAATAAGCTTCTGTGATTATGTCAGAAAAATCCATGATACCGTAGGGAAACTTTATCATAATAGAACTCATTTCAAGGTTTATATTCAGTAAGTCAAGCGGGTTTTACTACTACCCTGTCAAAACCAATAAACACAATACTTAAGGGGTGAATTTTAAAATCACTCATATCTTTGAAAAAGGGATTATGGTTAAGAAATCTCTTCTCCAAACGTTCTTTGTAAATGGATAGTTGTTCTCTGGCTTCTTTCAGTTTTGTCTGAATTAGTGGAAGGTTTTCCAGTTCTTCATAAGAAAGTTCTTTTATTTCTTTCTGTGTGACTTCCAATTCTGAGAGTTTAATAAATTTGAACTCGATTAATATATCTTTTAAACCATATTTCTTTCGAGTATCTCCGCGACCGAGGTAGAAAAGGTCGCAATAGCCACGTAAGATTTCTTTTTCACTGTCTATGATATACAGGTCATCCCGCATCATGAGAGAGAGAAACATTATTTTCATAGACAGTTCATTGGCCTGAATGTAGTCACGGTTAGATAAATAAGGCAGTACCGTTTTTTCTAAAAAGGATTGTAATTCAGAAAGATTTAAATCCAGAAAAAACTTCTCCTGCATTTCAGATATATCTAATTTCTTCGGCAAAATGCTATAACGAATTCTATCATAATAGAAATGTCTGGATACTGTATTCGGTATTTTTAATTGGACCCTTGTTCTATCTATTCCACCAAAGGTTAAGATGCCATGATAAAACAAATACGACCAGAGAAAGTTATCCGCCTGTTCATCCATAGTAAGGAGTTCTTTCAGTTTAAATTCTTCTACTATATGTGAAATGCTTACCTTTTCCTCGTTTTCTAAAAGAGCAAATACTTTGTCATGCACGGAACTTAGCTTTGTAATGTGCTCCAACTTATTGATGTCCATATCGAGGTTCTTATCAAAAAACTTTTTAGGAATTTTACGTTCTTTTAATAGGGCCTGAAGATAAAACAAGGTCAGGGTCGGGTTATAAATATGCTCCTCACTTTCCTCATGAAAAATATAGCCATCATAATAGTATCTCATCTGAGAAAGAATTTCTTCTTTTTTAGCCATCAGATCAATTTCTTCTAAGACCCTTTCGAGCATGGCTTCTACTTCCTCTTCCGTAAAACCCAATAAGGAATTAAACTCTTCTTTAAAAGTGATGTGGGTAGCAATATTATAGGCACTCGAAAGGTCAGTTAGAGTGATGGGCGTAACTCCTGTCACAAAGGTTCTATCAATAGCACCTATGTTACCGGCTTTCAGAACTTTGAAGAAGGATTTCAGAAAGCCATCCCCTGTAACCAGATCCGAATAGTCTTTCGACCTGTTGGTGCTGATGAGTTCGTTGGTAAAATTATCATACTCATCTATTAGAACATATAACTTGTGACCGGATAGTTTTACAGAGCTTAAAAGTTGATCCAGAGAATGATTTGCCTTTTTGGAACTGAAATCAATTGAATAATCAATCAGGAAATCTTTATAATTTATCAAAAACTCACGAGTAATATTTGTTATATAATCATTAAAACTACTCTCGATTTCTTCTACTGTTTTGCCCGGTTGAATCTTCGAAAAATCGAGCCTCAGGATAAGATAAGAGTTTCGCCTGGGTGTTGGGTTTTTCCCGATATAAAGACTTCCGAACAAGTCATCAAAACGGTCTTTTTTGAGAATGTCGTAATAACTGGCCAGGGTATCGAGCCAGAGAGTCTTTCCCATACGCCTTGGTCGAACACAGAAGAGAGTCTTGGCTGTATTTTCACATTTCTCTATAAAGGCCGTCCTGTCCTGATAGAAATAAGCTTCTGTAATTATGTCAGAAAAATCCATGATACCGTAGGGAAACTTTATCATAATAGAACTCATTTCAACCTCTGGATTTTATGAGTCAAGTAGATTTGGAAGTGCGTGAAAAAAGATCGGATACAGAAATACAGAGTCAGGGTAACAGAGTTTCTTTCCTGAATCACAGAGTGCTATTTATTTTCTATCATCCAAGTTATTTCTTACAGCCTGTTATATAGATCTACTTCATCAGGATGTATTTTTACATTAAAAAATATATCAACACTAAATCATTCTTCATTCCCTTCTATAACAGATTGAATCCAATTCTTCATTTCTTCTATCCCCGGTATATGATAGCCTTTTTTTTCCAAAGCTATAATCGTTTCATAAGCTTCTTTTAAATATTCTATTGCTTTTGATTCATCATCTTCCAGTTGAGCAATACTTATTAAAGGAAAAATTATACTTTGCTTATAGTTGTAATTTTCGGGAAATTTTTCAACCAGTGCTCGGCTATAATTTATAGATTTTTCAATTACTTCTCTGGCTTTTTCTGTTTCTTCTTTTTCTAAGTAATCATTGCCAAGCATAGAATAAGCATTCGAAAGCATCATCAAAACATCCGGATTATCTGCTTGAATTTTATGAACTTCCAAAAGATTTTTAATAGCCTTATGTATATATTTTCTCTGTTCACCCGTTTCTAAATTACCAGATAATACAGCTAAGAGAAAATTAGACTTTCCTAATCCATTTAGCACTTGTATATCGATTGTGCCATATTCTTCCTTTAGTTTCTCCCATAAGGAAAGGGCTTCCAGAGAATAACTGAAAATTTTATCAGAATCCTGTTCTTCAGAATCCATCATAGAGACCGTAACAAGACCCTGTAGCACTTCCGCCTTGAGTTTTGTAAAAAATATAGATACATCTATAACATCCACATTTATAAGCGATAAAGCTTTTTCATAACTACTTTTTGCTTTTCCTACATCTCCTTTGAAGATCAAGATATTACCTTTCTTAATTAAACTATGAACAATGTCTCTTTTATACTGAGTGTTATTGGGTTCGGAGTTTGATAATTGTTCTGCAATCAGTAGAGATTCGGTGTAATACTCCAGAGCTTTATCGGTCTCTCCCCTCGATACATACACATCAGCAATTCTGTCATAAGAAACCGAAATGTCTCTTTTATACTGAGTGTTATTGGGCTCCGAGTTTGATAATTGTTCTGCAATCTGTAGAGATTCGGTGTAATACTCCAGAGCTTTATCGGTCTCTCCCCTCGATACATATATATCTGCAATGTTATTAAAGGAAACCGAAATGTCTCTTTTATACAGACTGTTATTGGGTTCGGACTTGGATAATTGTTCTGCAATCAGTAGAGATTCGGTGTAATACTCCAGAGCTTTATCGGTCTCTCCCCTCGATACATACACATCAGCAATCTTATTTAAATAAATCGAAATGTCTCTTTTATACTGAGTGTTATTGGGTTCCGAGTTTGATAATTGTTCTGCAATCAGTAGAGATTCGGTGTAATACTCCAGAGCTTTATCGGTCTCTCCCCTCGATACATACACATCAGCAATCTTATTTAAATAAATCGAAATGTCTCTTTTATACTGAGTGTTATTGGGTTCGGACTTGGATAATTGTTCTGCAATCAGTAGAGATTCGGTGAAATGTTTCAGAGCTTTATCGGTCTCTCCCCTCGATACATACACATCAGCAAGTCTGTCATAAGAAACCGAAATGTCTCTTTTGTACTGAGTGTTATTGGGTTCGGACTTGGATAATTGTTCTGCAATCAGTAGAGATTCGGTGAAATGTTTCAGAGCTTTATCGGTCTCTCCCCTCGATACATACACATCAGCAAGTCTGTTATAAGAAACCGAAATGTCTCTTTTATACAGACTGTTATTGGGTTCGGAGTTTGATAATTGTTCTGCAATCAGTAGAGATTCGGTGAAATGTTTCAGAGCTTTATCGGTCTCTCCCCTCGATACATACACATCAGCAATTCTGTCATAAGAAACCGAAATGTCTCTTTTATACTGAGTGTTATTGGGTTCGGACTTGGATAAAGCCTGTATCAATTCCAAATTTAAGAAATGAAGAGAAGCATTCCAGGTTGTATCATAGCCCTTGTTTTTCTTTTTCTCGATTATCTCAGTCAAAAACAGGAAGTAGCGATAACTAAAGATAGCCGGAATCTGACTTTTTAAAAAAGTCAGCATAAATTCAGTTTCATTATAAGGCTGATTCTCCATCATCCAATAAACCATGGCTTTCAGGGGCTTTTTCCAGAGTCTGTATTCTTCCTCTTCCATAGAAAAAATTTCGGCAAAAATAGTATCGAATTTCTCTTGATAACTTTTCTCGGATTGTGCCCATTCGTAGAGGTGTAAACCGAGGTAATTCTTACAGTAGAGAAAGTGAACTCTCTCCTCCTCGTTTTCTGCATAGTCTCTGTACTGCTTAAGATACCGAAAAAAAGTTGCCCGGAAATCTCGAAGACCTCCTTTTCCCTGATACTTTTCTTCCAGGTATCTTTCATAGCTTCGGTGAAAGATTCGAAAGTTTTGATTTTCATCGTATTCGAGGACTTCCCGGATAACAGGAAGAATGTCGTCCTTTAAAACATCTATCAGGTCGGCCTCTATATCCGTATGATACTCTCTTTCCAATTCCTCGTATAAAATTCGGGCCAGATGTGCAGCCGAAAGATAGTCCTTTGCCAGCACCAGACAAAACAGAACCTGTTTTACAATTTTATTTTTGGATTTTACCAGCTCATCATAATAATCAAATAATTCCCTTTCAAAACCTTCTTTGGAAAAGCTATGCAGCCTCTCTTTCAGTTCCTCCCGCCTCATCTTGGCTGCCCGGCCTTTTTCAGCTACTAAAAGCCTGCGGATAAATTCTACATAAATGGGGTAACCACCGGTTTTTTCATGGAGTAATGCGGCTTCCTCTTCTGTCAGTTCCGGACTCACCTTCCATTCCTGAAAGAGAGCCCGAATATCATCTTTGGAAAACTCTGCCAGCTTATAGGTTTCTGAGCGAAAGAACTGCCTCTGCTCATTATAAAAGCTTTCCCAGCGCGGATTTTGGGGTCTACTCGATAAAATATACTGAAACCGCCCCGGCAGACGGTTGGTCAGGACATAGTGTTCGAGTTCTATAAAATTCCTGTCGAGAGCATCGACTAAGAAAACGACCTGTTGCTTTTTTTGTTCCAGCTCAGGATAAATTTCGTGGCAGAGCCGGATAAAACGGTCGGTGCTTTTTTCTTCCGGTGCTTTATCCACTTTATGAAACGCAGCACAGAGGATTTGGACAAAATAATCGGCTATGTCCTGAAAATTAAGCTCGATGTTTTGTTCTTCTTTTGTCTTCAGTGCCCTGTTGGTTTCTCTTTCTTTTACTTTTGCCTTGTCTTTATCATCAAAAAATACCGGGATGCAAAACACGTTTCCCGGTAATTCACTTTCCGGGATATTATCGTTCAGAGCATCACAGATATAAGCCAGAAAGGAGGATTTCCCCATTCCCGGTGATGATTCGATATAAAGGATTTGCTTATCCGAGTGTAAGAAATCCTTAACTTTTTGTAAGTTATCAGAAAGAGCTATATGGTGATAACGTTTCCTTTCTAAAAGAGCCATCATGGAATCACCGATATGCAGCCTGTCCGATTTGGATTCCCGATAAATCGAGTCATAGTCCAGTTTATCGGTTAGCTCGATAATGTTTTTTCTACAGGTATCCGCAGCCAGAAGGGAGAAATTCCACTTATCTTGAAAAGCTTCTTCCTTATCCATTTTCAAAAAGGAAAAGTAAAACGAAGACAGAGAAGATAGGTAGTTCTGGTATATAAGCTTTTTCTCAATTCCCAGTTCGGCTAAATCACGAAAGACATAGCCTCGAAGCTTGAAAAAGATAGTAAAGATATAGCTAAGAGCTTCATTACTTATAACAGCCGGATCCGCTGAATTGATTTTTACGAGCCTGCCCCTGTTCAGGGCATCTATCAGCCTTTTAAAGGATTGAAAGAAAACTTCTTTAGAATTTGAGCTTTTACTTAAATAGCTGAAATAATACAAAAACATCTGGGCTTCAAAGCGGCTAAAATCAAAAAGCAGGGGAAGCCAGTTTTCTCCCCTTTCATTCTCTTTATACTGCATTTCAAAAAAGTCAATCAGCATAGGACTGATGATTTCATTCCTATCGCTATCTTCCCCGATAGCCAGTAAGATATTGTTAGGATTCAAATCCTTATGGATAGCCACACCGGAGAGTAAAGCCCTGCAATCGGGAAAAGTACTTAAGAAATTTAGAAAACTCTCATATTCCAGACCGGTATCTAAACAGACTTTTTTCAGTCTTTCGGAGAAAGTTCCATTCGGACTGGCTTTTGTTTTATCGTCTAAAACCTTTAAGTCCGTCTTACCTGCATAAAGCCCGCGAAATGAGTCCTGAGAAGTCCAGTGAGCATTCGGCGTATGATACAGTTTATCCCGCATATCCCGGTAGACAATCCCGGTATGATTCGCGAATACTTTGGCATAAAATTCCAGCATTCTTTCGTTCTGCCCGTATTTATCGAGGATAAACTTGATAGCACTGAAAACCGTGATGGCACTCTTACTCTCGATAGCAGAACGCATGGTTAAAAGAGCCATCCCATTTTCAAAAGCCTGGGCTTTTTGGATGTCCGGAAAGACCGACTCTCCTGATTTTATAACCATTCTAAAGTTTTGAGACTCAATTTCTATATTTTCCTTCTCGTCGTATTTACAAACAACCACTTTGGGAGTGGCTATGTCCCCGCAGATATCGACCTCGCAGCGAAATACAGAAGCAGCGGTCAGGCCGGCTGACATAAAGCGAATCGTAAGTGTAAAACCTCTCTCCGGTTTAAATTCTCGCAGATCTTCCAGCCAGAATTCCTTTAGATTCTCTACAAATTCTTTATAAGCTTCTTTGGAAATCTCTCGAAAAAGATTCTTCTCTACTTTTTCTTTCATGAAGCTTTGGGCTGTAGTGTAGTCTTTTTCTGCCAGTTCCTCGATGGAAAAACGGCTATAGTCAAGAATGATTTCTGAATTCATTACCGGCTCCTGTCATCAGTAAAAGTTATATTCGAGTCTTTGTCTACTGAAAATTACTATGATAATTTTCAATTTTACTTAAATAAACATCCACTAAAAAAATTTTCCTATAAGGAAATGTATAGAGTTCGGGATAAATTATCTAAAAAGCAAGGGAAAATCGATAAACTATCAATCTCTCACAGATTTCCTTTTTGCTCTACTATAAGGAATTGCGAATAAACCAGGGAAGGTGTAGAATAAGCTCAAGGTTGTTTTAAAAAGGATAACATTTACTCTTACTGACTGCCGGTTTAAACCGAAAGTCAGGGAAAGGTTTTTGAACGGTTCTGTTTAAAGCAACAAATAAATTTGGAGAAAAGACCATGAAAAAGTCAATCGTTTTATTGATAGTTCCTTTCTTCTTTTTGAACTGTCCGGGAGAGAAGAAAGAAGATTTGGCAAATACATTTATTCATTCTTGCGTTCTGTCTCAAACGGGACCCTGTGCAAAGCCGGATACAGTAGCACCTAAATTTGCTGGAGTTTTGACTTACAAGGCAGATTCAGCCACGAGCGGAATTCTTACTGTGCCGGAAGTCACGGATGATCTTACAAAGAAAGAAGACATTCGGGAGATAATACTCAAAACTTCCGATGAACCCAAATCGACACAGGAACTCAGGACGCTTATAGAAAAGAATACGATTCTCTCCGGGAAAATGTTTGGAAAAGTTCCTTTAGATAAGCTAAAGCCGGGAGACTACATTACTCTTGTTGCAGAAGACCGGAGTAAGAACCTGAGTTTTATTTCAATCAAAATTCCGTCTTATATTCCACCGGTCGGAGGAGAATCGTATGATGAAACTCCGGTAAAAGGTGGAACAGGCACAGGAACCGGCACAGGAACTGGAACAGGAACAGGAACAGGAACAGGAACAGGAACAGGAACAGGAACCGGAACCGGAACCGGAACCGGAACCGGAACGAATCCACCCGTGGCAAATAATGATACCTACACAATAGCCTATAACAGCTCTGTATCAACGAATATATTAGCAAATGATACACCATCTTCCGGATTGAGTATTGCTTCTGTCAATACAGCCGGACTCAAGGGAAGCTATAACCAGGCAAATGGAATCTTTACCGCACAGGCTAATTTTGCCGGCACCACATCGTTTACCTACACAGTTAAAAATGCAAGCGGTCAGATTTCTAATGTAGCAAACTGCTCGTTTACGATAACCTGTCCCCTGGATAGCCACGAGTCAAATAATACCTGTGTTAAAAACGAGTTAGTCTGTCCCTTAAACACACATGAAGAAAATAACCAGTGTCTGCCGAACACAAAAGCCTGTTCGGGCTCGAACGGAACAGGAACCATGAGCTGGTCTAATGGAAGCTGGGGAAATTGTATATTAGATTCATGTAATACAGGACATTACCTTTCAGGAGGGTTTTGCTACCCCTGGGTCTGCACGCCGAACTCTACTACAAGTTTTTCCTGTTATGTTCCCTACGGAACCGGAAGCTACACAAAAACCTGTAACTCCACCGGCAGTGCCTATAGCAGCCAGACATCCTGTCAGGTACTTAGCTGTGATAGCGGACGTGAAATTGTAAATGGAAGCTGTCAGTTAAAGAAGATTTGCACTCCCGGCTCTACAAAACAGGTAAGCTGTTCTGCGAAATACGCCAGCTCCGCCTATAGAACCGATACCTGTTCTTCCGACGGTATGAGCTGGATAAGCGGTACAAAATGTGTAATCTCTTCCTGCCAGTCCGGCTTATTTCATGATACACTATCAAATAAATGTCAGGACATCAGCGTTACATCAGACTCGACTGTATATGCTTATGAGTCAGTAGAAAATACTATCGCCGGAAGATACTATACAGCAGAAAATGATTACCTGCTTCATGTCCTGGTAGAATTGAAAAAGCTCGATGGTACCGGGGTGAAATGTCCGGGAGTCATTAAGGTCTATGAAACCTCCTGCTACTACAGCACAAGCGATCCGGAATTAGTAGGAAGCTATGTTTCAACTAACTCGTACGGAGCCGGCTCTTTTCCCTATGCTTACTTACGCCCCGGAACAGACGGACAAACCAAGTGCTACAGGTTAAAAACCATAGCCGACGCAAATTCCGTTTGTGAAGGTTCAAAAACGTTCTCAAAATATCCTTTCAAAGTAATAGGAAGGTTTTAAAAAGGTAAGTGAAAACGGGACTGTCTTCTATAGGTTGCCGCTCTTCGATACGGTCTTTGACCTACTCAGGGATCGGCAACTCCAGTTCGATATCCGATGGTGTATCGAAACGACTTTTGAGACAGCCCCTTTTAATGAAATAACATGAAACGACAAATTGAGGAAAACATGATAAATCGAATCAGCATTGGTGCCGGGGTTCTTTTGTTTGTAGGAGACAAATTATTGCTGCAATACAACCGGAGATACGAACGCTATAACATCATCAGCGGACACTATGAAAGAGAACTCGATGATTATTCCATTAAAAATACCTGTATTCGAGAAGTTCAGGAAGAACTTCCGGGCCTGCGTTATTTGATTGATTTCAAACTAAAAACCCTGCATTCAAACCGTATTCTCTGGGAGGCAGAGACCATACGGGATGGAAAAGTATATCAGACCCTATACATCTTCAAGTTTTTCCTGGTAAACTTACTTTTTCGGGAGAAAGATTTTCCAGAACGTCTTTTGGCTTCGGAAAAAGAGGCGGAAGAGTTTTTTACGAAATCAGGTGAGAATATCCTTGTACCCAAAAAAGACCTATATTCGATTTTGAACACAGAGGATTTACCGGAAAGTAAGCTAAGCTATTCCGATAAAACGATTACTATCGGGCTTCCGGTAAAAAAAGCCTGGGAAGTGTACAATAGCAGGCATACAGAGAAACAAGAGGATATGATTTTACAAAAAGAACTTTTACATTCCAAAAGTTTTATGCTGAGTAACCCTGAGCCAGCACTAAGATATAGTAGTATATTAAAAAATTCAGATATTCCTCTAAACAAAGAAGAATGGGTGCAGGACATCCAGAATCAGGGAGGCCTTGTCTGTGTGAATTGGGAACCAGCCCATCCTTATTTTAAGAATAGCCCCTTGCAGGTACTAAAAGATTTACAGGAAACCGGGGTGGATATTATTCTCTACCCGGAAAGAGAAATCACTCAGGAAAATTTGGATTTATTGGAACTCTTTGAGTTTATTTACCTGTGTTCCGACAGAAACTTTTTTAGACTCGGACAATAACTTGCATCTCTTCAAGTTTCCAGTTCTTTTTTCAAGGTTTCATAAAGCTCTAAAAATTCCTGAGGAAGCCTTTCTGCTTCATAAAAAGGCTGTAGGGTTTGTAAGGCTTTACTTAAAAACTCATTTTCTTTTGAGAGAGAAAAAAGCCGGACATAAAAACCGAAGAGAAGTATAGCAGACTTGATGTGTTCCGGTTCCTTTTGCAACAGCGATTCAGCTATCATAAGGGCTTCTTCTGTCTTGATTGTCCCTTTTTCATTCTCACCGGCTTCGTATAGAAGGAAGCTTAAAAAGAAGAGCGAACTCGCATAGTCTCTTTTGAAATCGGTTCTATCGGGTTCTAAGGCTATTAATTCTTTCCTAATATTCAGAGAGTCTTCAAAATAGAACAAAGACCAGCTTGATTTAAAACCAAAGTCCTCAACTCTCTTTCCCATACTTCCCAATAATTCTGCAAATTGATATTTAGCCTGAGAAGATAAACCCCGGGTCTTTAAAGAACTCAGAAGATTCTTAAATATGAATTCCTCTTTCCAGTTCCGGTGTAAAACAATAAAATACCCGGATTCGCCGAGCATTTTCTTCCATATTTTATGCTGTTCTTCCTCCAGGTTAAGAACCGAAAGAAATAAGGTATGCAAGGCCTCTTTGTATCTTTCTCCGTATTTTTCAGCCCATTCGTAGAGATGAACACCGCCAAATTGTATACAATACAGGAAGTCTTTAGTCCCTTCGGGATAATCCGCATAGGATAGTAAATACGCACAGAAGCCTTCGATAACCTTTTCAAGGCTCTGCTTATACTTCTCTCTCAGGAACTCTTCAAAAGTCGGATGAAACAAACGATATCTTCCACTCTCATCCTTCAATACAATTTCGGATATTTTTTGAAGCTCGGATCTTAACTCGTCGAGAGCATCCTCTTCAAATTCCGAAAGCTTTGCTTTGAGAGAATGAAGATTAATCCTATAAAGCTGTTCAATACTCAAGGGAGAATGGGCGAGACTTAATGTTAAAAGGAGCCTTTTCGCTATATCTTTTTCCCCAGACTTAGCCCTGATATTCTCATTAATTTTCAAATAGAACTCATAGAGACCGCTGTAGTCGTCCTCGCTTACATGCAAGTTTTGTAAATCCTCCTTCAAAGTTTCCTTATGTAACTTGGCGGGTTTTCCCTCTTCTTCGAGAAGCATTTCATAGATTACTTTTACCGCAACCTGTAAGCCCCCTGTTCTTTGAAAGATAAGCCTGTATACATCTTCCTCCAGGTTCATTTCGTTTCTTTCAAAGAAATGAATAAGTTCGGTTTCCGAGAAATGCTTTATCTCCATATACTCATGCTTAGTGGATTTTAAAAATTTTCTTAGCTTCTCGTTACCGGGACGGGTACTCACGACCAGCCTGACATCTGAAGGGTAAATATTCGAAATCACATTCTTGAGTTCGAGTCCCTCATATTCATTGATAGCATCAAACCAGAAGATAAGCTGACTCTTATCTTTCAGGTGTTCGTGGTAAACAAGATTCAGTATCTTGAAAAACTTTTTCGATTCGTCTAAAGAGTTTTCCAGTTCCTCAGGCAACCTGACAGGAAAGGCCTCTAAAAGCTTCCTCGAAAATACAGGGTAAATTTCTCTTTCATTACAGAGATTTTTATCACTTCCAAAGAAGAAAGGCAGACAAAACGTATCGACTTCTAAACTCTTTTCCGGGATTTCTGCGTTTAAGAAAAGTGACATATATTTGGAAAGAGACGTTTTTCCGACCCCCGGCACACCTTCAAGAATTAAAAACTGTTTTTCTTTTTTCTTCAAAAAATCTAATATAGCTTCAATCTCATCTTCAGGTGGAAGGTAAGTATCTTTTTCTTCTTCCAAAAAACTCAAAAGCGAATCGTCTATAGAAAGTCTGTCCACTTTTCTCATCCGGAAGAGAGTAAAAAATTTCAAATTACTTAAGCTTTCTAAAGTACGCCTGTGTACAAAAGCAGCCTTTAAAGCAAAATGTCTTTTGATTTCCATGCCGTTCTCACTCGTAAACTTTAAAAAGAAAAACGAGAAGGACATGGCAGCATAGATATAGTTTGCATAGTATTCTTCTATATTTTCATCAGGACAATTTTCTATAACAAACTTTCGCAAGGAATATAAGATTCTAAAAATATACTTGAGAGCATCAGAGTTTAGATTTTCCGGCTTAGAAGACTGAATTGCCCGGTATTCTCCTGAATTCAGCAAGACCATCAGCTTTTCAAACTCGCTTAACAGCAGTCGAAAGGACGCTTCCGTTTTGTCTGTCTCTTCTTCGTAAAGAAAATGAAAGTAATAAAAAACAATCTGGGATTCGAGACGGGCAAAGTCATGCAAAAGGGGACACCAATCATCCTTTGAAACAAACTTAATTTCAAAAAAGTCAATGAGCATGGGCCGAATTTCTGTCTTCTTATTTTTCACAGCGAGTAAAATATTAAAAGGATTTAAGTCCCCGTGGATGGCATGTCCTGTTTCAAGAGGCCGGTAGGAAACCTCCGGGTTTAAAAAGGTTTCATAGATGCTAACATCTTCCCCTAAATATTTACAGCTGGCTTCAAAATAGGACCTGTGTTCGTCCGCCTTCGGGTTTAACTTTTTTAGATTAACCTTGGGATAGTAATACTCATACAGACTTTTACCTTCAACAAAATGAAGCCCGGTTTCAATCCGGTAAAATGTGTGAAATAGACCTTCGTATACCTGTTCAATGGCTTCAGCAATCATGCTTCCCCTGTGAAAGAGATGGTTTCTCTCACTCTTATATTTTTGCCAGAGAAACTCAATCACACTGTAGGAACTATCCGCCCCTGAAGAATCGTTTGCTGATTTCATGGGAAGAATCGCTTTTTTACGGGGAAGCTTTATGATGACTTCGAGACCGGGATAAATTTCTTCTCCTTTATGAACGGTATTCTTAAAATTCTCAATTTCCTTTTCAATGTTCTCTGCCATGTCATATTTCATCACCCTGACATGAGACTCGGCTGTGCCTTCAATCAGGGCTTCACAACGAAAAACAAGAGCCGTTGTCAGACCTTCTCCAAAGAAACGTACACGGTTTTCTAAAACCGCCGAACCTCTGGCAAGTTCATAACTCTCCCAAAAAAATTGCAAGTTATCCCGAAAGTCCCTGTAGGTGTCCCTATCGAGTTTAACACGATTTTTAATTTTCTCATATTCTTCCTCTGTATAATCACAATTCGGAATGATAATTTCTTTTGAATGACTCACCGGCATAGCCCCCGCTTTTTAAATCATTGACAATCTGAAAACAAGACAGGTATAAGAAAACTATGGAAAAGGATGGAAAAAAATCTGTAAAGTCGGTTTTAAAAAAAAGTTTTGTTCAGAAATTGAGAACCATACTGGACAATAAAAACATAAGTCAAAAACAATTTGCCGAACAGATGGGAAAAACTACAGCCCAGGTAAGCCAAATATTGAACGTGGAACATGCGGCTTTACCTACATTCGACTTTCTTGTCAAGCTAAAAGAAATCTACACAATTGATCTGAACTGGCTTCTCTCAAACGATGAACTCCAGGTCAAACCCGCTCTACAAAATCCGCACATGTCTGAAATCGTGTTGAGAAATACAATCAATAATGATTGGTTTACTCCCTTTATACCCGGTGAAGTACGCTATATCAAAGAAGAACTGAGTAATGGTATGGATATAAACAAATTCTTTCATAAAATGGAAGAAGTGGAAGGTAGAGTCTACATCAGCAATTCTTTTCCTTCAGGCTTGCACCGGGAAGTAAAGGTCAAGAATAACAAAAAAGACAGTATAGACGAGGAAAGACAGGAAGTTTTAAGAAAAAACCCTGATTTACGCAACTGGGAATTCTATACGGTAGTAAGTCTGTTGCAATTCGGTTTCGGAAGGTTTGCCGAAAGGTTTTACTCAGAAAACACCAAAATTCGGATTTTGAAGAGAATGATGGATTATTTCAAAACGGGGAATAAAAGAGAACTTTATTTTTTAGATAGCAGCCATTCCAATCAACCCGATAACTTCTTTTACGGCTTTCCAATAACAAGGCTTGTGAATCATGACCACATCATTTGTACGGAAACCAATCGTTACTTTCGGGTAGAAAGAAATGAAAAGAGATACAATGAAATCTTAAAGCTTTTTACGGAAAAAAAAGACATTGTCTTTCTTAATTCCAGCAATTCTCTTGAATGCATAGAAGTCCTGAGAAACTGCCTTATAAATAAAAAAGGGAATGTAAAAAGTTTTCTATCAGGACTTTCATCTGAAACCCGGGAAATCTTAGAAAGAAGTTACTCAAATCCATTCTGATTGTTAATTAATGATTTATAAAATATTAATTATTAATTAATCTACATATAAGAATGTGATTAGCTATAAGTTAATGTTGACTTTCGAAATTAACTATGGTAAGTTTGCTTTATCAAGCCTGTAAAGGAGAAAAAGCAAATGAAACGTCAAATAACAAAGACCCTCACCACAGCAGCAATGCTTCTTCTTATTGTTTTCAACAGCCATTGTGCTGATGAAAAAGAGGATGGTTTCTTCGAATTACTCTTCGCAAAAGTAACTTCAGATACGGGAAAAGCTACAGGTACAAATACTCCGGATGGACCCGGTACGAATCCCGAACCTCCACCTCCAAAGGGAGAACAAACTTTCACTAAAACAGCAAGCTTCTACATAAATAACCAAATAATTACTCCGGAATTACAAACGGTGAACCCGGTAAACCCAAAAAGAGTTCTTCCAAACACACTTGCCAATAGCAGCAATACCAAAAAAATAAACTTGAAAGCCATGACCGGCGAAAACATCTACCTTGTGAAAAAAGACGGATATGACCTCGGTCTTTTAAGGTTCAAGCTCGATGAAAATGGTAAGATGGAAAGTCTGGAAAGGAACCTTCTTAGTCAAAGCGGTTTTCAGGTTGTCTTCGATGACGGCAACAAAGCGATAGACGAGTTCTACCAGCCTCTTCGGGAGGGTGAGTATAAATCTACTGACTATGACGGTAACGAAAACGGTTTTCTAAACGATTACAGGGGAAACAAAACCTACCACGATGGTAGAGACTCTTTCCGAGTAAATTCAAATGTCTACCCTGAAGTCTTCTCTTCTTCCAATGGGAAGGTGGTCAAAACCTATTCCTCCTGTAAAGAAGGGGCGCAAACCGGTTGCAATAATGGTCTCGGTAACCTTGTAGTAGTGGAAAGCTACAGCGAAGAGAAAAAGAAAAATCTTTATTTTGTCTACTGGCACCTCTCTGAGCTTAATCCGAGAATCAAGGTAGGTGTTAACGTAAGTCATCAAGATGTTCTCGGTAGAATGGGTTCAACAGGTAGCCGAATATCTTTCAAGTATGGTGTTCATCTTCACTTCAAAATCCAGACAACACTTAACTATGAGGCCTGGGGCTATGCAGACAAAGCTTCTATAGAAAAATACTACATCGACCCCGACAAAATTGGTCTTATTAGCCGAAACGGAAGCTACCGCTCCTTTTACGGAATTGAAACTACAACTCTTTCGGTAAAGTTAGGGGCAAAAATCAACCTTAGCTATAATACCATAGGAAACATTAATTCCGTAATAATTAGCCTGAAGAGAGATTCAGAGAAGGGTGATGTTCCTAATAAAAATTTTTATAGGCACGAAGTAGATCTTTCGAACAATGGAAAAGCAAGTTTTGATGTTCCTAATAATCTTAATCCCGCCAATGACTGGAAACTCTACCTCAGAGATAGAGAAACCGGCATTTTTAACTCATCTCTATTCAACCTGACGGTAGAACCCATAGATACAGGTGATGGAACGACACCTCCCGGACCCTGTAAGCCGGGAGAATCGAAAACTCTTATCTGTGAAGAGCCAATTTCGAATGGCATGATGATAAAAACCCAGAACTGCAATACAAGCGGAATTTGGATACTCACTCCCTGTGCACCAAATTGCAACACCGGCTACCACCTTGAAAATGATATCTGCATTTTGGACGCAGCCTGCTCACCCGGGCAGGTAGATACCCAGAGTTGTGGCTACCTCTTAAATGGTACTTCCACAAAGTCAAGAACCTGTGCCTCAAATGGGCAATGGGGTAATTTCTCAACCTGTATCACCAACTGCAACAGTGGTTACCACCCTGAAAATGGAGTTTGCATTCAGGACGCAGCCTGCTCACCCGGGCAGGTAGATACCCAGAGTTGTGGCTACCTCTTAAATGGTACTTCCACGAAATCAAGAACCTGTGCCTCAAATGGGCAATGGGGTAATTTCTCATCCTGTATCACCAACTGCAATAGCGGTTACCACCCTGAAAATGGAGTCTGCACTCAGGATGGGATCTGCACTCCGGGTCAGCAGGAAAGCCAATCCTGTTCGATAGCAAATGGGAGTGGTTCACAAACAAGAACCTGTGGTAATGATAGGTACTGGGGAAGCTGGTCTTCGGTTTGTTCTCCCACAAGTTGCTACTACAATTACCACAAGGAAAATGATTCCTGCATTCTGAATGAGAAGAGCTGCTCGATCTCAAACGGAGCCGGGAAACAATATTGGCAAGGAAGTTATTGGGGCACCTGCACGGTGATAGGCTGCAATAGCGGATACATCCAATCAGGAAACTCCTGCGTGCAACAGTCTGCTTTGGAGATTATCTCAGGCTCTACAAGCTACGGAAGTATGACAACCTGGCCTTATGATAGCAACGTTTTCAAAGCTGTTTCGGTAATCAATGCAAGTGGAAACCTTGTTGTTACGATAAGCAAAACAAATGGAGCGGGTCTTACAAACCCGGGCTGGTATACTGTCTATGATAACACTACGGGAAACGGCATCACCTCCGGAACATATTCAGGGGGAAGCATTATAAGCATCACTATCTCCAGAAGTTGGTTAAAGATAGGCGACAATCGCTTGAAAATCCGCCTGAATACAGATCCTCCGATTAATGCAGTCAGTGTAAGCGATACTGAAATCAAAGTGAAAAGAAACTACTAAAATACCATTCTATCAGATGGGGTGAGAGATTCTCACCCCTTTTTTTGGCAAGAATAGATAATAATACTCACTCTACCTTAGCCACCTCTCGCTTCGCTTCTTCTATTTAGAATGCCTACTCATTCCTTCGACTTTAGAAACTCCTATCTTCGACTTTTCCTTCAGCTCATCCGGTTGCTGTCCTTCGGCTCAGGCTTCGGCTCATTTCATTCGCTCAGCCAGCGCCGAAGTATTGGCACATCCGGTTGCTGAGTAAACGAAGTGCATCGAAGCACGCTCAGGAGTCGCTGCCGGCTGAGCGAGAGAATCGAGCCGAAGCCAAACAAAAAAGGAGAAAAACATGGCTTTATTTGAAAACACAATTTTTTCTGGCATAAGGGGCAGTATTGATACGGTAACGTTTTACAGGCGTAAAGGTAAAACTTATGTCAGACGAAAGATTATGCGGCGAAAGGCTCCTACTACTCCGGCGCAAACAAAGAATGAAACAAGGTTCGGTCGCTTTCAAAAAACAGTAAAAGCTTTTAAAGAGATTATTCACTTAGGTTTTTCTGATAAAGATGGTAGCCGAAGAAAAGGCCGGTTCAACAGTTTAAACCTGCAACACTTAAAACTCCTTAACGGTCTCGAATGTCTCGATTACAGTTCTCTTCAAGTAAGTGAGGGAAGCCTGGAAAAACTTTCCGACCTACGCTTACAGACAAAAGGAAGAACCATTTTTCTTTCCTGGAAAGTGGAGGAAGAGGTAGCTATAGAACAGAAGACGATTATCTGTATCTTTAACCAGACTCGACATAAAGCTATTTATACAGAAGTTCTAAGTACATCCGGTCAGGCTGAATATACTCTGCCGGAAGACTGGGAGAAAAAGGACTGTCATATATATCTTTTTTCTATGCTGGGCAATAAGCGAAGTGATTCCCGGTATCTAAGTTTTTATTCTTTTTCTCTGCGAGTATCTAAAGATTTTCTAAAAATACCTTTCAGGAAGAGTATAGTCTCTCTTCGTTCTATAAAAGAAACATCTCAATTTTTTGGAACTTCTTTTGTCTTTTACGGACACCAAACAAAAGAGTCACATAAAACAGGTTGGAAAGATATTGTATTCTCAGGATTGGCCTTATAAACATTCTAAAATGATATTTCGGTTGTTGTTTTTTGAGCAATATCAGTTATATATCTTCGGATAAGTTATTCCTGCAAGCTTTAATATACTCTTCGTTAGGATTCAGTTTATTTATAAATAGTTTGATAGCTTTCAGATTATCCATGTTTTTGGAATTTGCTTTCCATTCTTCTAAGGTCTGCATCATTACTCTGAGAAAATGTTTTCCTTCAATCATATTCTTTTTGTTTTCAAATTTCTCTTTTAATGTATTATACCTGTAATTGTTTCTTTCAATTCGTAAACCACGATAGGGTTCTGTAGAAACGATATAATCATCATCTAAAAGCCTTATAGTGGCATAGCCATAGAAATGAGAATCTTCTTTTTTACTTGTGTCTAAAAAATGAATAAAACGTTCCTTTTTTAATTCTATTTCTGCTTCTATTTGTTTTCTTTCAATCTCATTCAATTGCTTAAACTCAGATGCCTGGGTATTAAAGTAATCATTTGCATTTTTCATGATCTCTAATTTCTCATCCAAGGAATAAATTCTATCTCCTACCATTCCAAAGGCAAAGTGCAAAAATGAAGCGAGAGTATAAATTTCTTCATTCATCAAAGACTTGTCTTTAAAAATAGAATTTCTTTCCTTATCTTCCCCTGTTCTTTCCGGTCGGTGGAGTCCGGATGGAAATATATTAGAAAAGTAATATCTACCTTTTCTCCCTTCTAATTCTCTCAAGAAAGGATTCGAATCTTTTTTAGGCTCCTTTTCTTTGAAGTAAGAAACCGTATTCCATTCCAGACCGAGGTTTAATTCTCTATCCGATTCATCAGGAAAATTAATGACTGTAACAAAAGGGCCATCAGAATAAAAGGAAAATCCTTTCGTTTTCGGAATTATATATTTATTTAAATCAATAATGGGATATACTTCTTTTAATTTGGATATAAACTCAAGGCTTATGCTGTTCGTTTTAAAATAGGCTTTGAATGTTTTTTCTTCTATGCCGAATTTACCTGCAAAGCTTTTCACATCTTTGATTTCACTGCCAAATAAGCCGCTTTCTATATCTTTCTCTATCAATTCTTCGACATGTTTTTTTATTTTAATATTCTGAATAAGCTTTATAAACTTACTGATAAAATCTATAGTTTTGTTTGTAAATGTTTCATCTCCTAATAAAGATATAGCTTCTACAAGAGCTTTTTTTCGATCTGAGTTTATCCTTGATTTTAATTCGGGAAGAGAAAAGGATTGAAGGGATTTCAGTTCATCCATACCATAAAATTCTATGTGCTTACTTTTCTCTTTATTAAGTAAGCATAAAGATAAAAATTCAATGATTGCCGATTTTCTCTCTTCTCCTTTCTTATTCAGTTCCCTATGCAGTCTATTCGTTTCAGGAACTTCTATTACCTTGCCTTCGCTTTCGAATATCCACTTAGCCATATTCTGTTTGAATAAAATTTGTTTACTTCCTTTTGATATAGGAGTGTCTGAGTTACCTATAAGTAAATCGTAATTCATAAAATCGATTAATACCAGAAAATGACATTCCTTCATCTCTGAAGGTGTTTTAGAATCGTCTACTGTATTCTTTGGAGAAAGAACAATGGAATTCTTTTGTAGTTGTCTAACATGGTGGTAAGTCCAATAATATACATACAGGAGTTTGATTTCTTTATTTTCTTCTGTACTTAAAAACTTTACAGTTAGGCCTGTATCTTTTTCCAAAAAATATTCTTCCATCTTTTTCTCCGTAGATAAATAGTTCCTGTCGAACTGCATTATAAATTATAAAAAAAATCGAACTTTTTCGCTAAATTATCAATTCAGTAAGAATTTGCTCTTTCCTGATTCCTTTCTACTATCCTTTACATACCGGTATGATAATCTAAGTAGCAGAACAATGAAACTTGTTCTAATTAAAATTTGGAGTAAGATAATGAAAACAACTTTTTTATTTTTATTTATCATCTTTCTCTCCTTCTGCTCAAAGGGTAAGGAGCCTGAGAAAAGCTCAGTCTTCACACTCCTGAATGTTCCAAAAATGGAGGAGTATTCTGAAAGACCGGTTCCTCGTAGCCAGAGAGGTCGAAGCCTCTTTGCCGACGAAAAGGAGATTTCGAATGCCGCAGCGATACAAGCCGCTCTTAGTTCAGGAACGATTCTTCAGACTATTAGTACCGTGTCAAATGGATCGATTCCTTCCAGAGGGAAGCTTCAAATTAAGAACGGAAGTTATTTGAAATCTTCCAAGAGTATAAGATTTCAATCTTACGATGGAAGTCTCAATAAGAAGTTTTCTTGCGAGCTGACAGGCAGCATTCCGGGAAATTACGAGATTCCAGGCTTATCTTTACAGAGTATAGATTATATACACGATTGTTCGTATGATCTGGGTTCCTTTTCAGGGCCAGTGCATCTGGGGGTTTTAAATTACCTTGGGAATAGCGGGTTTCTGTCTTTTATTAGCAGCGGTGCTGTTCCGGCAGGAGCCACTGTGGATGGAACAAAAGGTATGAGACTCAATGTAGTTTCCCTTTCCAGAGGTTATCTACCTGAAGATTTTAAGCCATCGAGCGAAGAAGAACTGATGCAGGGAGGAGTGCTGGTCACTTCTATAACTCACCCTCCGCTTATTACACCTCTAATCAATCAGGTGGTGGGATACACTCTCGAAAGTTACCTACCCATTACTTCGAGTCTCTCTTCTTATGCACCCGATAAGGAGAACAATAGCACATTCCCATCGAAACTTATTTCCACAAAAGAAGGGAATTATAAAATTAAGGAAATTGTTACTAAACAATATACCTTTAAATCTACCTTTTTTGCGACTCCTGATACAGGAACCCATCTTGGTTTCTACAACAACAATTCAGGAATTGCCAATCTTTACAGCTTAATCCCGGAAGGAGTTTACAGCGGTAAAATGGTGGACGATTCAGGTAAACAAATTGATGTATCTCAGAAAAACATCTATTTCGGTCAGGCTTATACTGGAACCTATCAGAATGCAAACTGCGGTGCCAGTGCATCTAAAATGGCCTGTGCCATCCTTGGGGCTTGCGAGAATGTTTCGGTAGCTGATATTCGAAACTACATCATAAGCAAGTCCAATGCCACCGGTTATTTAACCTGGACTCATATAGATTCCATAATGAATAATTATGTGGGTAGTTCCGTCTATTCTCGAAGGACTAAAACTTCAAATATTCTTGAAACTGACATTGATGCTGAAATAGACAATAACCGTGTGGTTATGGCACTCATCCAGACGGTAGAATTGAGTAAGGACACAAGTGATACGACCTTTCCCATTACGAAACGATATTACTCCTTTGAGGGAAATCATTACGTTGTCATTGCAAACAAGACGGAACTTGATGGAGTGAAGTATTATGTAGTCTTAGACCCAAGTTCCTGGGAGACTTACACAGAAAATGGAAAAACTAATTACAAGGGTTATGGGGTTTACTACAAAGCCTCGGAACTCTTGCGGGCCATGAATCACGTTGATGTGACCTGGAGTGCCGGAAACAGAAGCTATGCAACGGTTCAGTACTAACTTACTCGCCTTGTGGGGAATTTGTCCCCACAGGCTTTTGAATTTTATGAAGGAGAAAAAGTCATGAAAAATATACTTGTTTTTATAAACCTCTTTCTTTTTTTGCTTACTTGCAATCAGAAAAAGGAAGATAGTTTTACTTCGAATATCTCTGGTTTTTGTATTATTCTGAAGTCGCCCGCTTGCAACGGAAGCCAAAATCCTGTAGATACAAAAGCACCCGAGTTTAACGGAAATCTGGAATATACTTCTACCGGTATAAATTCAGGAAAAGTAAAGTTTCCAATAGTCAAAGATGATATTACCCCGAATGAAGATATTTATAAAATACTCATAAGGACATCTACGCAGCCAAAAACCATTCAGGAAGCAGAAACTGTTTCAGAAGATAAGATTCTTATCTCAGGAAAGGGAATTGACAGAGCCGATGTGAATTATATACTCGAAGGAGAATGGCTTACGCTTCTTGCCAGAGATAACACAGATAAAAAAGCCATTACTTCTATAAGGGTACCCAAAACAGATACTACTTCTATCCCTGAGGAAATTCCGATTCCGAATGGAGATAATACAACAGACGGGGATACAACAGACGGGGATACAACAGACGGGGATACAACAGACGGGGATACAACAGACGGAAATACAACAGACGGAAATACAACAGGTGGGGATACAAGTACCTCTATTTATCAATTTACAAAAAGCCAGCTCCCCGCTGTCGGTAATCTGATTTCAGCTATAGACACTGAGGGTAATCTTTATGTAGCAGGTTCTTTCTACGGCAAACATAATTTTGCTAAGGCCTGGGGAGGGGAAGTCTGGAAGCAATCCCTTGGCTTTGACGGAGACATCTACCTGCAAAAAATAAATAAGGATGGAAGCTTTGGCTGGCTTAGAAGAATCGGTGGAAGCGGTAGAAACTTTGTTAGAAAAATTATCACTGACTCAGGAGGTAATATTCTCCTCTTTGCTTATTTCAATGGAGATATAAACTTTCGTGCAGATTTTGGAGGCACCGATAGTCGCTCTTCCTATTTCCAATCTGCCTTCATTACAAAGATTGGCCCTGATGGTTCCTACCACTGGACAAAGCTGATGCAGGAAAAGGATGACAACAAAGAGTTGGATATTGTTTCCGCTGTAAGAAGGAATAATACCAATTTTGTATATGCCTGTACAAATTTTTGGGGGAATTATAATCCGAGACAGGATTTTGATTCCACAAGTGAGTCTTTTTCTTCTTATAAGCAGCAGATACTGATTAGTAAGTTTAATGGAGAAAGTTACTATAAATCTTTTAAAATAGGCACGGGCAATACGGAGGTTCTCTGCAAAGATATGGCTACAGATGCCTTCGGAAATATTTATGTTCTGGGATCATTTAATGATACCGGGACTACAGATAAAGTAGACTTTGGTTCTGCATTTGGTTCCTCGGCTATCCGACAGACAAGCGATGGTGAAGACTATTTTCTTTTGCGTATTAATCCGGATGATTCATTAGGTGATGTAAAAGTTTTTAAGGGAGCCCTGCGTTATCAGAAAATGGCGGTAAGCCCCGCCGGAGTTTTGTATCTGTTAGGAGATACAAACGGACTCGTATATCCGGGATTGGACTTTGGGAACGCAAGCCCCTTTCCCGATACCGGTACCATTACCACTAAGATACAGGCGTATTCCCCTATTACAAGCGAAATGCAGTATCTCTGGTCAAAGGAAATTATTCCAGACAGGTTTAGTCTCTGGATGGGAAACCAGATCCATGTGGATGCTTCCGGCAACGTATACATCGGAGGAGAATATGATCACTGGAATATGGGTGATTTTAATTTCGGACAAATGTTCTCTCAAGACATTTACTTCAATAACGATGGTCAGAGTGGTGATGGTGTTTTAGTAAAAATGGATAAGGAGGACAGGCTTATTTATGTGAAATTCTTTGAAGGTCTTAATTGTGAAAGTATAGTGAATATCGAGAGCTTTGAAACTACAACCTATATTATGGGAATTGCGGAAAGCCAGATGATTGATTTCGCTAAGGCCTTTGGAAGTAGTGATCCTATTGATAGGGGTAAAAAAGATTACTATCGTTTTATCACAAAAATAACAGAGTAGGATGTATCCGCTCCCTGATTACCGGCTTAAACCGGTAGTCAAGGAAATTTCTTCCTGTTTTTTTTAGCGAATACGAAGATTCATAAGTAATTTATCAAAAAACTACCTGATTATTTACAAATTATAGAATGTTTTCTATTTCATCTTTTTGCTTCAAAATCCTTGCTGCAAACATTTTGAACTGCCTGTAATATAGACTTATTATTAAGGAGAATGAGATGAAAAAGATTAATTGCCTTGGCCCTGCTTTTAGCAATACCCATATAGCCGGTTTGAATCGATATCCGGATAGTCAATATGAGTTTTTAAGCCAGCACCTCAGTTGTTTGCAACTTAAAAAAGGACTGGCTGATATAGCCATTATCCCGCTTCGAAATAATCATGAAGGTTATGTGGATGACTCGATTAAAGCTATACTAAAAAATAAAGATATTGTTATCTTTGATAGAGTTGAACTAAAAATCAAACACAACCTGATCAGTCGCTCTAAAATTGAAAACATTCAGAGCATTTGCTCTCATCCCAAAGCACTGGCACAATGTGAGAATAGTATAAAGAAACTATATTCGAACTTAAATAAAAAACCAAAAATCGTTCCGCTAAGCTCTACTTCGGAAGGAGTTCTTTTAGCCAGTAAGGATTCCACTGTTGCTGCCATAGGAACTTATGAGGCAGCAAGTTATTACAACTTACCCATACTGGCAGAAAACTTTCAAGACCATGATGATAATGCAACCGAATTTATTTTCTTAAAAAGAGGTAGAACGATTCAGGCCAGTACTGATTGTAACAGTGTCTTCCTTGCTGAGTTGAATAAGCAGTCTAAGAAAATACTGTTCGGAATGTTCGGAAAGCTTTTGATAAAACCTTTCGATTTTTATCCTATTAAAGGATTACAAGACTATTATTTTATTACTATCAGCGGTCATCCGAAAGATATGAGTCATCCTCTAAGTTCTCTATATCACTTTTTTAAGAAGCGAGAGAGATTCGGTTCTAATCGAAAATTAAAATGGGTAGGTACTTATTTACTAAAAAGAGCTTGTTAAAAAAAGCACATACATATATTTTAGTAGTATGATGGACAATTTTCGAGAAGGAATTGCTGGCACTGTCATCATACAATTTAAAAAAATTAGAGAAGTTAGTTTATTAGAATTAAGAAATAATTATCAAAAAAAACGGGGATGATTCTTTTACTCTTTATCGAAGTAAATTAATGGACGCTCTTATGAACCGTGATGTGACCATAGATCAATATGAGAATATTAAAAGCTCTTTTAAAGATAAATATCACCTTACAATTCTTTTCATGTTTCTAAAGCAATTATAAAGTAACAGCATTGGCTTTTTTTAACATTATAATGAATCTTCTTGACAAAGAAAGAATAGGATATTAGTTTCCTTTATTTCACTACTACCCTGTCAAAACCAATAAACACAATACTTAAGGGGTGTATTTCAAAATCACTCATATCTTTAAAAAAGGGATTATGGTTAAGAAATCTATTCTCCAAACGTTCTTTGTAGATGGATAGTTGTTCATTAGCTTCTTTCAGTTTTGCCTGAATTAGAGGAAGGTTTTCCAGTTCTTCATAAGAAAGTTCTTTTATTTCTTTCTGTGTGACTTCCAATTCTGATAGTTTAATAAACTTGAACTCGATTAATATATCTTTCAAACCATATTTCTTTCGAGTATCTCCGCGACCCAGGTAGAAAAGGTCACAATAGCCACGTAAGATTTCCTTTTCGCTGTCTATGATATACAGGTCTTCCCGCATCATGAGAGAGAGAAACATTATTTTCATAGAAAGTTCATTGGCCTGAATGTAGTCACGGTTGGATAGATACGGCAGTACCGTTTTTTCTAAAAAGGTTTGTAAGTCAGAAAGATTTAGATCTATGAAGAAAGATTTGTGAATCTGGTTGGCATCCAGCTTTGGAGGAAAGCAGGCTGCACGAATTCTATCATAATAAAAACGGCGAGAAACAATATTAGGAATTTTCAGAAGAATATTAAAAGCATCTGTTCCAGCAAAGGTTAAGATGCCATGATAAAACAAATACGACCAGAGAAAGTTATCCGCCTGTTCGTCCATAGTAAGGAGTTCTTTCAGTTTAAATTCTTCGACTATATGTGAAATGCTTACCTTTTCTTCATTTTCTAAAAGAGCAAATACTTTGTCATGCACGGAGCTTAGCTTTGTAATGTGCTCCAACTTATTGATGTCCATATCAAGGTTCTTATCAAAAAACTTTTTAGGAATTTTACGTTCTTTTAATAGAGCCTGAAGATAGAACAAGGTCAGGGTCGGGTTATAAATATGCTCTTCGCTTTCCTCATGAAAAATATAGCCATCATAATAGTATCTCATCTGAGAAAGAATTTCTTCTTTTTTAGCTATCAGGCCAATTTCTTCTAAGGCCCTTTCGAGCATGGCTTCCACTTCCTCTTCCGTAAAACCCATCAAGGAATTAAACTCTTCTTTAAAAGTGATGTGGGTAGCAATATTATAGGCACTGGAAAGATCGGTTAGAGTGATAGGAGTAACTCCTGTCACAAAGGTTCTGTCAATGGCACCTATGTTTCCGGCTTTCAGAACTTTGAAGAAGGATTTTAGAAAGCCATCCCCTGTAACCAGATCCGAATAGTCTTTCGACCTATTGGTGCTGATAAGTTCGTTGGTAAAATTATCATACTCATCTATTAGAACATACAACTTGTGGCCGGATGATTCGACGTAATTACATAAACTATCGAGAGAGCCAGTGCAGCTATCTTTATATAGATCTAATTTATCTGATTCAATAAAATCTCTGTAATCTTCTGAAAACTTCTTAATTGTTCTGTAAATATAATCATTAAAACTACTCTCAATCTCTTCTACTGTTTTGCCCGGTTGTATCTTCGAAAAATCAAGCCTCAGGATAAGATAAGAGTTTCGCCTGGGCGTTGGGTGCTTCCCAATATAAAGATTTCCGAACAAGTCCTCAAAACGGTTTTTTTTGAGAATATCGTAATAACTGGCCAGGGTATCGAGCCAGAGAGTTTTTCCCATACGCCTTGGTCGAACACAGAAAAGGGTGCTGTTCGAGTTTTCGCATTTCTCTATAAAGGCTGTCCTATCCTGATAGAAATAAGCTTCTGTAATAATTTTATCAAAGTCCATGATACCGTAGGGAAACTTTATCATAATAGAACTCATTTCAACCTCTGGTTTTTATGAGTCAAGTAGATTTGGAATGTAGGTATCAAGTTCCCTTCCTCCGGCTCTCCGGCTTCGCTACTCAGTCTCCGATGATTCCTCCATTAAAATCAACCAGCCCGAAGGCCGAGTAAAGCCCCACTATCACCTACTTTTTTCTTGTTAAAAAATCAATAATTGCAAAAATACTTGCAAGTACGTTTAAGATGAAAACGATCAGTTGGATATAATCTTTTAAGTTTCCAAATGTCTGTAATAAGGCCAGACCCAATGAAAGATAAAGTGCTCCTATTAGAATATATAATTTCTTATTGCTAATCATTTATTCTTTAGGTTTACTTCCAAATTCCTGATTCTTTCCTCCAAAACAGCGATTTTTCTATTTTTAGAGTCGAACTTCTCTGTAATTAAACCAACAGAGCCAACAACAATGAAATAAACGGCCAGTGTGATACTCCAAACAAATAAAATTAAAGTAAAAATATCCATTGTAAAACTCTCCCTTTTCTTTCGTCTCCCATCAGATAGCGAAATGCTACATCATAGATAGGATTGGCGATCTGCATAATGGTCAATTATGCCGCTTTACAGAAAAAAGAAAAGCTGAAATTGAGGGTCTTAAGACCAATGTCAAATTTATAGAAGAGGTATAAAAAGGCGGCCTGGGTGGGTTCAGGTATCAATAATTGATAAGCACTTCTCCGTATTCTTCATATTCCTGCATATCTTCAATTCCGAAGGCTCAATGGTAGCCATACCAAATTGTAGCTCATCTTCCATGACTATCTTCTTTCATCGAAGATATAGTGTAACTTAATAACTTTGAAGAATATCCTTCTTTAAGAGATTTATAATTTTGATATGGATTATCATTAAAGATTCCTGTTCCATACTTGTTTATACTTTTTTCAAATTCAGTTTCTATTCTTTCATTTTCATTTTTAAATTTATTCTTGAATAACGATTTAATCTCATCTATATAAGTAAGCATTTTCATTTGCAGATATTCTTCTAAAGTGCTGCATGAATATTTCATCAATCGTCCCATAAACTGATCATATATCAAACGTTCATTATTATTATAATCATGGGTTAATCCATTAGGTTCAATTAAAAATAATTTTCTTACTTCAAAATCAATAGATTTTTCAAGATCCTCATTCTTTACTTCGAAGAAAAGACCATATCTCATTAAGTCTCCAGTATAATCTGGATTTTTATCTAAGATATTAAAAAAATCTTTAATATGAATTAGTTCATGTTGGATCGAAATTTCTTGGTTTATTAAGTTTTGAATAACTTCCGGGTGACTGTCAGAAAAGCTTATAACCGGTAAATAAAAGTTTTCTTGTTCATAATCCTTAATAATATTTCTAATATCAATTATTAGACCAAAATATTGAGCAGCATGATAGTAGTCGAAATCACTGGTAAAAAGTATATATGGCATTTCATTTTGTGTAAGTAACTCAACTTTTTTTACTTTAAGAAATTTTAAAATATCTTCTTTTTCAAAAATGTTTTTTAGAATTTCTAAATTCTCTTTTTTTAATAATTGGTAATATAAGTCTTTATAAGCCATTTCTGTATTCCTGTATATATATTCCCTATTATTTTAAATTTCTAATATTCCACCTGTGCTTTTCTTCCATTCCGCCGCTTTTGCGGAAATTTGATACCCTTTATAACCGGATAAAGTTGTATCATTAAACATTTTTTTAAACCATGTAAAAAGATTTTTTGCTGATTCAGTAAAACGTTCGTTTTTTTTTCTCAGTTCACTATTATCATAAAATACATCTGTATAATAAAGTCTGCCTCTTTTTATTTTTTTATCTTCCGGAGCTTTTGATATATATGTGAATTCGATTGCAGGATTTTTATCATTCAATCCAATCAAATGATACCTATGTGTATCAATGTATGATAACTCTATATTTTCCAAATCATTTTTAGAAACTATATATTTTTCAGGACGTATTTTCTCTCCATTGTCTGGAGAATATAGGAGCGAATCTATAAGCTCTATTTTATTTTTGTACAATGGCTGGGGAATAATCACGAATTCATTTTCAGATAAATATTTATCCAATTCTTTTACATCTTCCGGAGTCAAGAAAAAGTTTATTTGTTTTCCTTTCATTGTTTATTCCTTGTTATAAGGATGAAATTGAGGTTTAATTCCTTTTGCTTGGTATACTTCCTCTATTGCATCTCTTTCTCTTTTAACTGGTATCCCAGATTTAGTTTGCTTTCCAATTTGGTGAAACTCTTTTTCATCCAGATTATAATCGAGAGCTGCTACATCCACATACCTTTTTTTACCACTAACTAATTGGATGAAATATTCTAGCCTTGCAAGAAAGCCTCTTTTTTCTATATCTTTTGCCACTTCATTCACTTTTTCTCGATGCTTTGGACTACCCAACTTTCCATGTGGATTCGGAACTTTTTTCTTTTTCACAGCAATCTCTCAATATCAATATAGTGCTTCATAATTTGCCACCTACACCCTTAAACTTTTCTACAAAATCGGATATTTTCTTAAAAACATTTTGCTTTTTGGTTTTGTATTGGGGATTGAGTGGACTCATCTTGGGGAGAGTGGAGTTTAGCTCGGTTCCATGTTCGCTGGCATATTCTCTTTTCAATGATGTTAGGATATAACGTTTAGCCGCATCTTCATTTAGATTTTCTGAACGAATAAGCTCATCCGCTTCCCGTTTTTGTTCTGCCTGTGCAAAGGAAAAGAAAGCTTCAATAATACTTGCCTTATCTATAATTTCATCCAGGTTTGTTTGATTTATAAAATCAACAATTAAACTTTCTTTAGCCCGATTACCTAAACTGGCTCGAATCAAACGACGAACTTCTTCAATTAACTCCGCTTTATTTTTGTTTTTCTTGTTATGTTCAAAAATTAATTCCAGAATGTAATCAAGATTGATTTCTTGGGATTTAAGCAAGTCCACTTCAAAAACCACATCATCCCAATCAATGCTCGAAGGTTCTTTTTCGTCTCCGGCTCTTTGGCGACGTAACCAATCGCGAGTATCGTTATAAACGGAACGATAATCTTGGATCGTTCTTTCTGCCGGTACCTCTATCGTTTGCATCGTATTTAAGTCTTCATCGTTCAAATAATATTTAGCTTTAAATTCTTCAACAGCTTCCGGATCATCCATATCTACATTTTGCAGGGCTTTTAGTCCGGCAAATTCATCGTAGTTTTGTAATACATTTTCAACGCGCAAATATTCACCGAATAATTTTACAAAGTCTTTTTTATCCTGTTCTTTAATGATCTCATCAGGTTTTGGAAAACGTCTTTGCAGTTCTGATACTACTTCCAAATAACCACGACGAGCTTCTCCGGTTACCAAATCAGTAAAACCTTCCATATATTCTTTATAGCTTTTTTCTAATACAATATTTTTCGTATTTTTATCACCAAATAAAGTAATTGCATCAATTGTAGCTTTTTCCAAATCCCGAAAGGTAACGATATTTCCAAAGGTCTTTGTTGCATCATAAATTCGATTGGTACGGGAATAGGCTTGTATTAAGCCGTGGTAACGTAGGTTTTTATCCACAAATAATGTATTCAATGTGGGGGCATCAAAGCCTGTTAAAAACATTCCTACAACAATCAGCAGATCTACTTCCATATTTTTAACACGCTTCGCAAGGTCGCGATAATAGTTTTGAAAGCCATTGCTATCTACAGTAAAATTGGTTTTGAATGCTGTGTTATAATCGTCAATTGCTGCACGTAAAAATTCTTTTGCACTGCTTTCCATAGCCGAGACTTCAAAGCTTTCATCGGATATTTCTCCGACGGCATCCTGTTCTTCATTGGCAACAAAGGAAAAGATTGTAGCAATGATGAGAGGTTTATTTCTTTCAGCTTCCTTTTGGGATTTTTTAAAAGCTTCATAGTATGACTTGGCTGCATCCACACTACTCACCGCAAACATCGCATTAAAACCTTTGCTACCCGTGTGGAGTCGGTGTGTTTTTTGTTTGAAGTGATTTAATATGTATCGAGAAATCTCACGAATACGTTCGGGGTGCAAAAATGCTTGTTTGTTTTCGGCAGCACTTAGCTTCTTCTCATCTTGTTCTGTTTCAATCGTTTTGAACTTTGGGCGCACATCATTATAGTCCACTTTAAACTTCAATACTTTTTCATCCCGAATGGCATCGGTGATGACGTAAGAATGTAGTTCTCTACCAAATACACTGGCAGTGGTATCGGCACCCAAGGCATTTTGTGGAAAAATCGGCGTACCGGTAAAGCCAAATTGGTAGTACTTTTTGAACTTTTTCTTTAGATTTTTTTGTGCTTCACCAAATTGGCTACGGTGTGCTTCATCAAATATAAACACAACTTGTTTCTGATAAATAGGTAAATCATTTTCACTTTTCATTAAGTTGTTGAGTTTTTGAATCGTGGTAACAATGATTTTATTGTCTTCTTTTTCCAGATTACGTTTTAATCCTGCGGTACTTTCCGAACCATTCACACTATCCGGTGAAAAACGCTGGTATTCTTTCATCGTCTGGTAATCGAGGTCTTTACGATCAACGACAAAGAACACTTTATCAATAAAATCTAATTCTGTAGCTAACCGTGCTGCTTTAAAACTGGTTAGGGTTTTTCCTGAGCCTGTGGTATGCCAGATAAAGCCACCACTTTCTGTCTTACTCCAGTTTTTAGCCTGGTAGGAACTTTTGATCTTCCATAATATACGCTCGGTAGCTGCAATTTGGTAGGGACGCATAACAAGTAGGGTATTGTTTACATCAAATACCGAATACTGGATGAGGACATTCAATAAAGTGTTTTTTTGAAAAAACGTGGCTGTAAAGTCTTTTAAGTCTTTAATTAATGTATTATCAGCCTTTGCCCAATTCATGGTAAAATCAAAACTGTTTTTATCGCGCTTGGTTGTATTCGCAAAATAGCGAGTATCTGTACCATTAGAAATTATAAATATTTGTAAATACTTATATAATGAATGTTCGCTGTTAAAGCTCTCTTTGCTGTAACGGTGTACCTGGTTGAAGGCTTCCCGAATGGCAACACCACGTTTTTTTAGCTCAATTTGCACCAGTGGCAATCCATTAATTAGGATCGTGACGTCATAGCGATTTGTCTGCATTCCGGTTTGTTCGAACTGGTTTATCACCTGGCAGTGATTGCGTAAGATGTTTTTTTTATCTATAAGATAAATGTTTTCGATATGGCCATCATCGAAGACAAAGTCATAAATATAGTCATCATGAATTTTTCGGGTTTTTTCGACTATGGTATCGCTCGGCTTATCTAAATATTGTTCTACAAAGCGTGACCATTCACTTTCTGAAAATTGAACATGATTTAAGTTTTGTAGTTGTTTCCGTACATTTGCCAGCATTTTTTCGGTAGAGTTTATTTCTGTTAGAATTTCATAGCCCTGATTTTTTAGATCTTCGAGCAGCTCCCTTTCTAAATCACTTTCACTCTGGTAGCTTTGATTGACCTGCCATTCACTTGTGTATTTGTCTAAGACGATAAAGTTTTTTGATTCTACGATGGGCTTTGTGGATTTAACCATTATTTTCTCCTTGCTGCCAAAAGCCATAGTTACTAATTAAATTATTTAGTAAAAACTTAACGGTTTGCTTTTCCGGTTCGCTTGGTTCGGCAACTTCTTCATTCGATAAGGTGCGATGGCTGGTAAACTGAATGATGCGATTTAAATAAGCTTGCTTGTCACCCGGCAATAATTCAGACCATCTGGGGTAGCCAAGAAAGCTTGCTGTTTTTTCATATAAATTACGTAATAACATAAAATGGTATCTTTGAATTTTATTTCCTTCAATGGCTTCCTCGATGGTCTGTTTTAAATATAAGTGATAAGAAAAACTCTTATTTGAATCCCCATGTTTTTCATCTAACTGAAACGTTCCATCCTCATTTTTTAATAGCATATAACACCCTTTCGTCTTTAGCTCATTGAATAATACATTATAGAAAAGCGGATTATGAGTCGTGATTATAAACTTTAAAGTTGAGCTACTGGATGTAATCAAAGCTCCTAATTGTACCGCCAATTCAATCAAATGGTTTTCATCTAAAGAGCTTACAGGATCATCAACAAAAATGTATTCCAATTGATTGAACTGATCTGTCTCCCGTTCAATGGGTTCGGCAACATTTAAAATACTAATGACCTGTTCGAGTAAGGTAAAAAAAACACTCCAGATAAAGACGCTTTCTTCTCCTTTGGAGATTTTTAGATTTCCTGAACTTGCATCATCTCCGCGTTCAAGAGAAAAACTCACCGCAGTAAAGTCATCAATAAAAAGAGGTGTTAGTTTATCATTTGTATAACGTTGGAAGTTTGTAATAATATTTCGATCTTGTCCCTGATCTTTCAGTATCCAATCGGTAAAGGAATTTGGCTGAATCTTTAATTTGGGTTCTGTATCCTGTCTTAAATCGTTGTCCCAATAAAATAGGTCTTCTGTAAAAGCATTATAATACAGGATTTTTCTCGGTGAAAGTTCTGCTTCATCACCATCACTTGTAGGAGCGATTAACTGCTTAAATTCCCGCGAAAGGCGTGTTTTCCCCGTGCCGTTAAAAGCATAGATGAGCTGCACTTTTTTGTTGTTTGTTTTTAACTTTTGTGCAATTTTTATTAACGTCTGACTCATACTAGGCATTTACCTCCGGCTTGGGGAAACTCAACAGTAAATCGCGGTAATACTCATATTGCTTTTGTCGTAAATCAATTTCGCGGGGTAAGCCTTCGGTGATAGAGTTGGTGAGGGCTTCAAATTTGTCGAGGATAGTGACTATTCGGGCTTGTTCATCTGGTGAAGGTATGGGGATTAGTATTTTGGCTAAATTATCAGCGTTTACTCGCCTTACTTTTGCACCCGTAATATACTGTCTTTTTTGTTTATTAAACTGCTCTGTTTGGAAAAAATAAGACACATATTTGGGGTTCAAAGTATGCCTATAGAAACATGCATCACTACTAACGGCAATCTCTCCTTCACCAATCCAAGCGACGGCTTTACAAACATCATCGTCGTTCTCACTTGTTGTGGCTATAACCAAATCGCCTGATTTTGCTCTGCGAGCTTTTTTAGCAAAATCTTCTGAAACAAATGTTTTAGTTTGATCTGTATATGTACCGTAATATGTGTGAATCTGACCATAATGAATACAGCCAACACCCGTTTTGGTAAAATCTTTTTTCAGTAACCCACTACCTCGAATAAAATCACCAACACCCTCTTGTCCCATTGGTAAGTGTATAACGTCCTCTTTATCAAAAGAAAATAGCTGCTCTCGATAGTAGTTGTATTGTTTTTTCCGCAAGGTAAGTTCGGTGGTAAGTTCGGTGGTAAGTTCGGTGGTAAGTTCGGTGAACGCGTCCAGAATGCGGACGATTTCAGCTTGGATTTTGAGAGATTTTTCGGGATTATCGGGACAGGGAATGGGGATTTGAATTTTAATTAAACTATCTTTCGAAACCCTACGAACTTTCGCCCCATTAATGTACTTCCTTTTTTGTTCTTGGAATGCTTCTGTTTCAAAATAATAGGCTAAATACTTTACATTTTGTTCATGTCTAAACAACATCATATCACCAGAAATAGCAACTTCATCTCCAAGCCATGCTAGTGGTTTTACTACATCCTCATCATTCTCTGATGTTGTTGCAAGCAATAGATCATTGTTAATGGCTTTTCTTAATTTTTTAGCAAACTCATGAGACACACAAGTAAAAGCTTTATCAGCTGATAAGCCATATTTAGTATGAAGTTGACCATAATGAATGGCTGGAAAACCAGTATCAATTAAGTCCTTTTTAAGTATTCCGTTACCACGAATAAATTCTCCTACTTCTCCCAATTGCTTCCATTCCACTTCAACCCCATCCAGCAGCTTTTCCATAAAGCTTAAATTACTCATTTTTTACGGCTCTCTTTTTTGGCCTGCTTTTCTAATGCGGCAATAGTTTTCAGGTAGTCTTTTTCTACGTTTTCCAGCGTTCTGGCCTTGTATTTCTTATATTCCAGTTTTGCTTTTTCTTTGGCAGCATCATGAGAGACGTTGCCGGCATTGTCGAGCAATTTACGTCCGGTTGAACTGAGGATATTGTCCAACTCACGCACATAATCGACCATGCGCATTTCACGTTCTTCGATGGCGTTTAATTCGGCCAAATCGAAATAGGCGGAGACAAGGTTGTTCAGTATCCGTAATTCCTGCTCACTGAGGTAGTTTTTGGCGATCATGGCTTCGGCTTGTGTTGGCTGGCTCCCCTTGAAGTTGCTTAAACCGGCAAAAGGTTTGTCGCTATCAACCCGCAGGTAGATGACTTCGCTGGCAGTATGACCATGGGCAGCGTAGTGCAGTTTGTTTTGTACGATTTTGAAAAACGTCAGGCTCTCTTCGCTCTGGGGGTCGTAATCAGTGGCGGTGGCGTAGAGTTCCAATACCTGGCGGTACATCACTTTTTCGCTGGAGCGAATATCGCGAATCCGGTCGAGCAACTCTTTCCAGTAGTTCCCGCCGCCGAGGTTTTTCAAGCGTTCATCGTTGAGAGCAAAACCCTTTTCGAGATACTCTTTCAATACCGTGGAGGCATAGCGCCTGAATTGAACACCGCGCAGCGAACGCACACGATAACCGATAGCCAAAATCATATCGAGATTATACAAGATAATGCCGCGTGAAACCTCACGTTTGCCTTCTTTTTGAACTGTCAACTCCTGGTTGACAGTTGCCTGCTCATACAGCTCATGATCATCATAAATAGCCTTTATGTGTTTGCTGATATTTTGCTTGCTGGTTTGAAACAGTTCGGCAATTTGCAGTTGCGACAGCCAGACCGTGCCGTCTTCCAGACGCAAATCGATTTTTGTGGAGCCATCATCAGTTGTGTAAATAATGACATTACTCATGCTTCATTCCCCTCAATCTCGGCGACAATTGCATCAATATCCTTTCGCAGCTGGTCTATCTTTTTGACGGTGGTTTTCAGTTCAGCATTCAGCCTGGTAATATCAATCACCTCACGGTTATCTTTGGCTTCTACATAGCTACTCACCGATAGATTATAATCATTAGCGGCAATAGTCTCAAAAGGAATCAATTTGGCTATATTTTCCACATCGTTTTTGCTATCAAACATATCCATAATCTTTTGAATATGGTGATCGGTTAATATATTATTATTGGTTTCCTTTTTATAAAAATCTTCACCGCTCGCATCTATAAACTGGGTGTTGGTGTTGGTTTTGTGCTTGGAAAGCACAAGGATATTCACAGCGATGGTAGTACCAAAAAATAAGTTGGGTGCCAGAGAGATCACGGTTTCCACATAGTTATTGTCTATCAGATATTGACGAATTTTCTGTTCGGCACCACCGCGGTAAAAAATACCGGGGAAACAAACAATGGCAGCACGACCTTTGCTGGAAAGGTAGCTCAAAGCATGGAGCACAAAGGCAAAATCGGCTTTGGACTTGGGCGCCAAAACGCCGGCGGGGGCAAAGCGCTCATCGTTAATCAGGGTTGGATCATCCGAACCTATCCATTTCACCGAATAAGGCGGATTCGAGACTATGGCATCGAAGGGTTTTTCATCCTTAAAATGCGGATCGATTAGGGTATTGCCCAGTTGAATATTAAATTTATCGTAATTGATATTATGCAAAAACATATTCATGCGTGCAAGGTTGTAAGTGGTATGGTTAATTTCCTGACCAAAGAAACCATCTTCAATGATATGATTATCAAAATGCTTTTTCGCCTGCAAAAGTAAGGAGCCGGAACCACAGGCAGGGTCATAAATTTTGTTGACACTGGCTTGCTTGTGCATGGCAAGTTGGGCAATCAGCTTGGAAACGTTTTGCGGAGTAAAAAACTCACCGCCTGATTTACCGGCATTGGCGGCATAGTTTGAGATTAAAAATTCATAAGCATCGCCAAATAAGTCAATTTGATTATCCTGAAATTGACCAAACTTTAGCCCTGCCACTCCTTTTAATACGGAAGCCAAGCGGGTGTTTTTATCTTTAACAGTATTTCCCAGACGGTTACTGGTAGTGTCGAAATCAGCGAATAGACCTTTGATGTCCATTTCTGATGGATAGCCATTTGCGGAGTTTTCTATTGCTGCAAATATAGTGGCTAAATCCGTGTTTAGGTTCTCGTTATTATTCGCACCCGCGACTATCTTCTCAAAAAGTTGACTTGGATAGATGAAATAGCCTTTCGTTTTGATGGCATCGTCTTTAATATCGTCGGTAATAACATCATCAGAAAGCTCAGCATAGTGAATACTTTCATCTCCGCCTTCAATGTAGTTTGCGAAATTTTCACTTATAAAGCGATAAAACAGCGTGCCTAAGACATACTGTTTAAAGTCCCAGCCATCTACTGAGCCTCGAACATCGTTAGCAATTTGCCAGATTTGCCGCTGAAGTTCTGCACGTTGTTGGATACTAGTCATGATTGTATTCCTTTATTACGGTAAGAAAATAATCTATTCAATATAGCCACCTAATTAATTAACTGGAAAGATTCTGTTACTAAGCTCTATTAAGTTTACTTTTTTTCAACCTCAAAAAAGTAAGCCCTTCAATGCTAAAACTATACAGAAAAAGACAGAAACAAAGCAGAAAATGCCCCTCTGACTGCCGATTTATGCTTCGGCTCTGACAAATGCACTCACCGAAACTGCCAGAAGCCCGGTATCCACTCATACGATAAAGCTCCTGATTTAGGGCTTGTCTCTTAAGGCTCTATTTTGAAAAGTGTGTGTTAAGAGTCTATGAAATCCATTACCAGCTATATCTCAGTTACAGGGCTTTTTTGTATGTTTTTCTCCTGCTCTTCGGTTCAGAGGATAAACGGGAAAACCTTTCAAATACCGGCCCTTCCGGTTCTCGAAAAGGCCCGTGAGGGCTTAATCACGGGAAATAAAGGTTCCGGTGGAAAAGATTATAAAGAGCGAAAAAAAAGCAGCGGTATCCCGGTTTATACCTTTGCTCCCATTTTGTTTCCGGAAGGATTTTCTGACCTGGATAAACGCATCATTGAACAGGAACTCAAACTCCTCTGGAAAAATTCTTCCTTTCAAGAAGTGGAACTCCCTTTCCGGGTCTGGGTAGACAGGGATAGTTTACAAAAGGCCAGTATGAAAAAAAATATCGATGCTTATATATATACGAATATCCTAATAGACAAACCGGAGAAAGAAAAAACTGATAAGATAAGTTATACGATCAAACAGGACTTGAAAGACCCGGTAAATGCAAGTCTCTTCGGAAGTCTCGAATATAAGCTGGAGGTTTTAAAAGATACCGAAGAAGACAAGAAACCATTTGAACGTATTGAACTCGTTCGCTCGAAAGACAGATACCGTCTTTTAAGTGAAGAAAAAGTTCCTGAGTTTTCTTTTTCCAGGCAAGCTTCTAAGGAAGAACTAAAAACCCTGCTTTTAAAAAGTATATCCGGTGTTTTACAAATTAATACTGTATCGAGTGACTGTGAATTTTATCTCGATGGTAAGGAAGCCGGAAAGCTTCCGGTAAAAGACTTTCCCATTTTAGAAGGTACTCATAAACTAAAAATCTACAAAACAGGTGCGGAAGAAGTAGAAAGAGAAGTTACTGTTCGAGCTGGCGATTCTCTGAATCTTTTCATCGAATGGAAAGACGATTTCAAACTTTCTTCTATGGGTATCAGTACCTATCCTTCCGGCTTGAAAGTCGCCTGGAACAGTGAAATTCAGGGAGAAAGCCCTCTATACTTAAACAATTTACCTCCGGCTCGCTATAATATAAACATACTGAAAGATCTAAAAGAAAAGAAGAACTCTTCTCTTTTTAAATGGAGTCTGGAACTCAAAGCCAAGGATTCTTCTTATATTTCTTTTCCCTTTTATTTGAAAGATGCTGTGGGTGAAGAGGCACAGGATTTCTGGACAGTTTCGGGTAATGGTTCATTGGAACCTAAACTTGGGGGTGGTCTTTTATTTAAACGAAAAAAAGAGAGAGAAAGTTCCGGCTGGAATGGAGTTTTCTCCAAGCCTTTTCCCCCGGCTTCTCTTAAATTGGAAGCAGCCTTTCCTTTCATGGAAAAAGAAGAGAACCTGTATTTTTGCTTTTTCGAAAAAGATAAACCAAGATTCATTATCGAAACAGTAGGAGAAAGGGTAAGTTTGTATGATACAAAATTTGGTCTTAAAACTATGGACTCCTTTACCTTTAAAAAAGAAAAAGATAAAACCGACAGGGCTTTTCATCTCGAAATTGATTCAGATTCGGCTAAGGCCAAATTGGGTCTTGGTGGCAGGGATCTTCTTTTTGCAGAAGTTGATACAGCTTCCGAATGGCGGCTTGCTGTCCTTGTCCGGGATATGGACTCAGAAGAACTTAAAGCCCTGAATTCTCTCTCCCTGACTTATACAGAATTTACAGACCTATTTATAATCCGGGATAAAGAGGAGGATAAAAATAATGATAAGGAAGACTAAGCTTATCTATCTCTTAATTTCGTTTCTTTTGCTTTCCTGTTCTATGTTTCAGAAAAAGAAAGTTTTCGAATCATACTCCGTTCAAAAAGACAGCATCGTTATTAAAGACAGGAAGAATTATAAAAAAGCCAGAAAATATTTGAGTATAGGGAATCGTTATTTCCAGGAAAAAAATTATGAAAAGTCCAGGGAATACGCGAATAAAGCAATAGGACTCTATCCTGACGGCCCGAGCTATTATCTTCTGGGCATCAATGAATTTGAACAAAAGAAATTCGATAAAGCACTGGAGGCTTTCGGGAAAGCAAAAGACCTGTCTCCGAATTCAGAACAAATTCGCCTTTCGTATGCCTATTGTCTTACAAGCCTCGGAAAAAGTGAAGAAGCTCTTAAGGAATATAATAAACTTCAGAAGGACTTTCCTTCAGAACCTATTTATCCTTTCAAGGCCGGGGTTCTTTTAAAAGAGCTCGGGAAAAACGAAGAAGCATATAAAACCTTTCTTTCAGTTAAAGCCGAATCATTCTCGGAACGCTCCCAGCTTTATATGCACTTAGGAGATGTATGCCTGCAACTAAAGAAATATAAGCAGGCCGATGAATACTTTCTGAAAGCCAAAAAAGAAAACCCGGATTTGAAACAGGTTTCCAACTCCCTGAGCGCGAGTAAGAGAGCGGGTCTTATAGAAAAAGGAAATGAGAGTTTAAAGCGCAAGGATTATGATACGGCGATTCATTACTTTGAAGAAGCTGCTAAAAAATCAAAAGAACCATCCATACCGTATTTACTCATTGCCAATACCTATCTTTTAAAAGAAGATTACTCTAAGGCAGAAGCAAATGCTCTGCGCTCTTTAAAATATAACCCTAAAAATAGGGAAACTTATCTGAGTCTAGCCAGCGCTTATTCGGGGAATGGTTTATACTCGAAAGCCATTCAAACTCTAAAAGAGGCCCTGCAAAAAACGCCGGAACACGCTTCTGTCTATAATAGCCTCGGACTGGCCTATCAGAACATAGGACAGAATAAGCAGGCTATGTTAGCTTTTCTGAAAGTAAAGGAATTAGATCCATCTTCCCAGAGTGCCTATATAAACACGGGAAACCTGTTCTTATTGGAAGGAAGGTATTTAGAAGCCAGAAAAGAATACCTGCAAGCCAAAAAACTAAAAGGGAAAGATAATGCGGATAAATATTTACAAATTTGTGATATTTACATTATCCTTGATGCGGGAGATACACAACTCAGACAGGGAAACTTCAACAAAGCTTTACAGGAATACAATAAGGCCTTACAGTTAGACAAGGGAGAAAATATCATCTATAACGCTTTCGGTAGGGCTTTCTTTTTAATGAACCGCTACAAAGAAAGCGAAAAGAACTTTTTAAAAGCTCTATCTCTACAGGCGGACAGCATTCCCTCTTTACAGGGACTGGTTCGTCTGTATGCCAAAACAAGAAATCCTCGCTTTTCTGAATACAAGGAAAAGCTAAATGTTTTGGCAGGAAAAGATCCACTGGCTGCAATTGCCATAGGCAGGATTTATGAAGACGAAGGAAAATTAGAAGAAGCAGAAACCTTCTATTTAAGTATTTTAGAAGAGGCTAAAAAGAAAAAACAAAATGCAGAAGCCATTCATTACCGCCTCGGAACTCTATACTACAAAATGGCACTGCGAGAAAACTCTCTCAAAAACTATGATTCTGCCCTCGGTTTCTTATCAAAGGCAGAAAAGAATAACCCGGACATTCCGGAGCTTGCCCAGACCAGACGGATTATAGAAGAGAACAAAAGCTTCTTAAGCATTCTTCCTATCATAGAAGAAGCCAATGAGCATTTCAATAAGGAAGATTACGAAACCGCTATGCATCATTATGAAAAAGCGTATAAGCAGATGAAGCGGACCTCCCTGATTATTAAAATTGCCGATTGCCTGATAGGTCTCGGTAGAAATGAAAAGGCTCTGGCACTTTTAAACCACGAACTTCAAAAGAACCCGGAAAGTAAAATTGAACTACAGGAAGCCATTAGCTCTTACTATATTAAAACCAAAGACTATGATAAAGCAAAGGAAATGTTGGATAATATCTTAAAAATAAAACCGGACGCTTACTACAGTACCTACCAACTGGGTTTGTTATTTCTAACAGAGGAAAAAGAAAAGGCCATACAGTATTTGAATCGCAGTATCCTGGTAAGGCCCGGTTTTGCACCTACCTACATTGCCCGCGGCATTGCCTATTACGGAATCGGGGAGAAAGGAAAGGCCAGGGAAGAGTTTGAAAGGGCGGAAAAATTAGATTCAGCGCTCGAATTAGCACCTTATAATATTGGAGTTCTTTATTTTAACGAAGAACTCTACGAAGAAGCAGAGAAAGCCTTTGAAGGTCTGGTGAAAAAATACCCGGATTTTCCTGATCCGAGATACCATCTGGCCTATATAAACTATGACAGAGGCAATTTAGATAAAGCAGAATTGCATATTCGAAAAGCCTTAGAACTTAAAAGGGATGCTAAAAATCTCTTTGCCTGCATCACTGTCCTTGACGCCTTAATCCGGGATAATAAACGAATGGAGTTTAAAGAAGAAGTGGCGTCTTTGAGTAAAGAGTTATTAGAGAAATTTCCTGACAGCAAACAGGCCAGGCAATCAGAAAAGTTTTTGCAATCTTATGAAGACAAACCTGTATATATACAAAAGTATCCTCTAAAGGATCGCTTTCTCGGCCTTCCGATTCTTGTAAATGGAAAATTAATCGTAAACTACGGTCGCTCAATTGCAGTCTATCGAAACACAAACAAATCTTTATTGTGGAGAAAAGAAAGCTCCACTCCTTACAAAAAACTGGCAGTTAACGGAAGATTATATGCCTTTTCCAAAAAAGGGATCGAGCAGATTGATTTGAAAACGGGAAAATCCTTAAGTAGAATCAGTTTAAAAGTTCGAAAGCCTTTACAATTAGAAGCCGGAACCTATATCTATGCCTCTTACATTGATACAAAAGGAAAATACAAACTCCAGAGTTTTAGCTTTTCCTTAAAGACTCTGGCCCGTATCAGCTTAAAGAAAAATGCGAAATGGTCCAGTGCAAAAGATGGCAAGCTCTACATGGTTTTTGATGATAAAGAAAAAACATCCAAATGGCTTATCCTGAACCCCTTACTAAAACCTCAAACTCCGCTTCAAACCCTTGCGGAAATAGGAGAAGGAAGCTCTCATTTATTAAAAAGTACAGAAGAATACTCTATGCTTTTAAAAGGTACAAAACTTATCAGACTAAATACGGACAAAACCTATAAAGTCATAGAGGAGTTCCCTAAAAAAATGGAAAGCCTCGGAGGCTTTGGAGAGTTTTCCTTCCTTCATTCGGATAATGTTATATATGCTTACAACTATAAAGAAAATAGCTTACATACCCTAAAAAGACCGGAAACCTTGAAGGGCAACTTACTTCCCTATAATAAGTATTTTATACAACTTGAAAATAATAAAGAAATTTCTTTTCATGAAGATGATGGAGACCTAATCTGGAAGGAAAATATGCCGGAAAACAAATATAGCTTCGGAATCTATTCTCTTGTATTCAGACGCAAAAATTAAAGGATATTCAAAATGACTAAACGACTCAGTATCTTACTCTTTTTATTTTTTATCTCCTGCTCTTCATTTCAGGAAAAAAAGCTTCCTTCTTGTAGCCGTATCGATGCTATCCCCGGGCCGGAAGACTTTGCCCTCAACGAAGCAAAAGGACTTTTATATATTAGCAGTCATAATAGAAGAAAACCCGAAGAAGATGGAAAGATTTTTCTATTAAATCTCAACGAAGATATGCCCCGACCTACAATATTAAATTCTTCTTACCCTCCTGGTTTTAAACCGCTGGGAATGAGCCTTGTTAAAAAAGATACAGAAGAATTGCTTTACGTAATTTCAAGACCCCTAAAAGAAGAAGAGAATCACAGGATAGAAGTTTTCAAAATACAGGATAAGAAACTTGAATACATAAAACAGATAACAGATCCTTCAATCATTAGTCCGAATGAACTCGTGGCTTTACCTTCCGGAGAAATCTTCGTTTCAAACGATAAGAGCTCGAGAAGCGAATCTTCTATGCTCATAGACGCAATATTCGGCTTAAAACGAAGTCGAATCGCCTACTTTGATGGAAAGAGCTGGACTCTCCTCGAAAACGCAGTAGGAGGAGGAAACGGGATTCACTATCTTAAAGAAAAGGACGAAGAATTTTTATTTCGCACGGCCATGTTTGATAAAAAACTATATAAGTATAAGATAATACGCATAGATGGCAAACTCAAGCTAAAAGAATTGCAGGAGTATGAGCTCGGTGGAGCCGGAGATAATATAACAGAAACCGAGGATAAGTCCTTACTTTTTACTTCACATCCTTCTTTCTCCGAATTTTTATCGCATAAAAAATCTAAAGAAAATATTTCTCCTTCTGTAGTTCATATCCTGAGACCCGGTTCCCAAAAGCCGGAAATCCTGTATGCCAACTCCGGAAAGGAAATTTCTGCGGCCAGTACTGCCCTTATCTATAAAGATAAACTTTACCTGGCTCAAATTTTTGATTCTTTTTTAATCCGTTGTCCTCTATCAGTACAGCTAAAGGAGTAAAGTGCTTGTATTCTTATCACACTGTAATAGGATGAAAATAGATTTGAGAGGAAAGCCATGCGAACAATTTACCTGATTCTTAGTATCCTGCTATATACTTATATAACCGAATTGCGGTCTGAAGAAAAATGGAATGTCCCGGAACTTATGGATAAGGCTTTTTCTCTTCCTGCCGGCTATTATAAACTCAGGCACTATCTGAGGGAAGCGAAACCTATCCCGGTTCGACCGGATGCTCCCTCTACATTAACTATGCGAGATACCTATATCAACAAAGAGGAAAAAATCATTCATCTCTTCGTAAATGCGAAAAAGAGAGAAGCCAATGCGGGTGAGCTATTTTATATCTGGGAAGATGTGACAAAAAAAGTCAAACGTAAACTCTTTATTGACTCTAAAAATCGTATCTATTTATATAATACAGATTCAGGGTCTTTACAGGAAATCAGGGAAGAAGAAAAGATGCAGACTTTTCCGGGTTCTTTCTTCTCCTATCTGGATTTAAGTTATTTCTCCTTTCGCAAACACTATAAGGAAGTAAGGCGAGAAGAATTTGACTACGAGAATGTTGAAAAATGGGACTATCGTTTAGACCCTGTAGAAACGATAGAAGAAGAACAGTCTTATCAAAAACATTTGCTTTTAGGAATCTATCCGTATTTTTCTGACAAACTAAAAGGGAAGAATCCCCTGAAAGCAGCAGAAAAGGGAGATCCGTTTTCCATTTTCGAAACAAAACCTTCAAAAGGTCTAATAGAAGAATCTCCTTATATACTGAATTATAAATTTACCTACCGGCGACTTGTAGCCGCGATTCGTCCGAAAGAGAAAAGTCTATTTCGTATCGATTATTTTTTTCACGACGGAAGGGTCTATAAATCTTTGTACCCGGAAATAGGAGAGATTCCTTTAAAAGAAAAAGGAGAAAAGAAAAAGCAGGTTCTAATGAAGAAATTGAGAATACTCCATCTCGACGATGCAAAAGAATCTATTTTAGAGTTTATAGAAGCCAGTAGGGATATTTCTCTTGTAGAGGAATTCTTCAGTTTGAAGAATATGCGCTAAGTTTTACACTACTCAGCATTTATTACAGTTCTTACCCGTAAATTGCTTTCCGGAATAAAATTCCCCGAATAAAAAATTTATTTCCGATATTAAAGAATAAGAAAACATCCGGTCTTTTTGACAGACTCAAAATATGCTTATTTTTAGAGCAGAACCGGAAGCAAAGATAAAAAGTACGTGCTTTTTTTTAAAATAGGTGTATAATAAGTGAAGGTTGAATGAGAAAATTTTTATTGCCTATTAAGGGACAAAAAAAATACTTTCCCTTGGGCTTGTACCGAGGTGGGATTATGAATACGGAAAAATTAACGGATAGCCAATTAGAAGAAATTATTAATAGTTTTGAAGGTTTGGCCCTTGTTGTAGGAGAATCTAACGAGAAAGCTATACGCTCTTCGTTTAACACCAAGGTAAAAGATAACCATCCGGATTCCACCCAGGACCCGGTTTTAAAGCGCCTTTACGAAGACAAGCTCAAAGAATACATCAACTACCGGGATATTTGTCTAAAATACTGGAACCGAGAAGGTCTGTCGGATGAAATTGAATCCTACAGGCTAAAAAAGAAAATTACCAGTACGTTTTTAACCTATTACCAGAAATCCAGGCCGGTTCGTTATGTGGCCTTAAGTTTTACCCTTTTAGCCGGTTTTATTTATCTTTTTGATTTAAAAGGTGTCTGGAAAGACATTTCGCGTGGAGCCACCTACACTACCCAGGGGAAAACTCCTCCCAAAGTCGAAAAAAATGAAAAAGTGCCCGAATCCAAACCTGAAGTAGCCAGTGCCAGTTCTCATGTTGTACCGGAGCCCAAGGACGATCCGGAAATGTTCCCGGAAGGAGTGGCTTTTATTGAAAAGTTTGTCGTTCATAAAACAGGACTTGCAATAAAGCGAGAACCTACTTTCACCTCTCAAACAGTTACCTTGCTTCCTTTCGGAACAAAACTTACAGTGAAAATGACGAAAAAAGTCATCAAATTGAGTGGAACGTACGCAAACTGGTATTATATCAAGGAAGTAAATGGTTATGCTTTAGGAGAATATCTCGTTGGTTCGGAACCTAAAGATAATTTTCCTTTGAATCTCATAGAAAATACCTTGAACAATACCTATACTACAAATTTACGTATAAAATACGGTAGTAATGTAATTTCCTTATACAAAAATAAAGTATTTTATTATCCCAGCCGTAATGATAGGGATTATACCGAGGTGGGTATTTATCATATCAAAGATAATCAGATCTTTATTCAGTTAGAAGATAGTGAAATTGTCTTGAAATATAAAGCCGCCAATGAATTTGATATAGTATCCGCTAAATATTAGGAGGTTCTGGCTTGGAGCAGGCCGAACTCGAAAAAGTTTATTTCAAAAGTCAGATAATATTTGCTTTAAAGCAATTATTTCAGGAAGCAGAAGATCTTTTCACCTCGTTTCAGGATGAAGATTTCTTCGTAAAGCCCGATTTTGGTTGGTCTCCGGCTCAAAATCTGGAGCACCTTTCCAAGTCGACTTCCATTATTCCTATAGCCCTTCGTTTACCCCGCATCGGCTTGCTGGTTTTTGGTAGTGGAGGTAATAGTTCTCGTGATTATGCCGAAATCCGAAATACTTATATTGATAAACTGGAAAAAGGTGCAGGAGCCGGCGTTTTCTCACCCGGGTACCCCGGCGAAAGTGTAGGCAGAAAACGAATGATAGACCACTGGGAAAAGATCGGCCATGATTTTGATCCGTCTTTAAAAACCTGGAAAGAGGAAGAATTGGACAAATACAGGCTACCGCATCCCATACTCGGTCTCATTTCTATACGGGAAATGCTTTTCTTTACCATGTATCACATTACCCGCCATGTGGACAATGTAAGAAAGAAAAAGGAATCTTAGCCCTGAGATGAACTGGAAAGAATTACTAAAATTTTCTTACAAGAAACCCCAGCTTTCTGAGGAAGAAACCAGGGCTTTACAAAAGCGAGAGACTCTTTATCAAAAAATTGAAAATGCTTATTCAAGGTTGGAATCTATAGAGATTCTAAATAGCAATTCTAAATACGAAGATTCCACTATCCTTTCAGGAAAACTGGCTCTCGATGTCTTGAACATCGGACTTTTTTTAGAAGATGAAGCTCCCATCCGGTCTCTCATGGAAAGGGAAACCTGTAAAAATAAAATAAAAGATACGAAGTTAACCCAACTTATAGAAGATAATGAAATTCAGTTTCAAAAGCTTAGTGGAGACTCTCCTCCCAGCGGAGAAGAAGCTGAAACCTTCGAAACTTTTCTTTCTCAGATTTTATACTATGAAGAAAAAATACTTAAAAAGTTAAAAAACGAAGAACTTCATACTCCTATAGATGATTATAAAAAAAGACTTACCTTACATTCTATTCTCGCGTTGTTAATTCTCGGAATGGGCCTATACATTCCTGCTAAAACCTATTTGAAATACAGGATTCAAGCAGATACTGTAAACCTGTATTATTTTAATGAAAAATTCCCTCTGACTGAAAATCCGGGAACAGAAAACAGGATACAACAGGCCCTCCTTATTGATTCAAACTGGCATGATTACACTTTTGCACTTCCGGCTCCCCTACAGGTAAGTTCAATACGATTTGAACCCCTGCACCAGGATGGAGTTAAGTTTCAAATAAAGTCTTTGAAACTTTTGGACGCTCAAAAAAAGGTTCTTATGCTAAAAGAATTTGTGGTAGGAAATAATAACCTCCTGAAAGAACAGTCTGCTATAAGCAAAGTTAACCACATTATCCCCTCCGGGAAGGCTCTCCCGGATCAACTTGCAACCTTCCAATCCAAAGGAAACAATCCTTTTTTCTATTTACAGATAGAAAAAACCGAGAATGTTGCTTTTATTGAGCTGAAAATGCGCATAACGAAAAGAAAGCAATTCTCGGAGTAAAATACTATGAGGTTGCCAGATGCAAGAATTAACGGAATCGGAATATAAAGCCGAGAAGAAGAAGCTATTTTCTGCTAAAACTCCGGATAAATACATCGATAAAACCATTCAATCCCGCTTAAGTCGGGGGATGAGGGCGAAAATTACAAGGGAATGGTTAGAAAAAACAGGATATACAATAGAAGATATTCAGTATGCAAGAAACAGGCATCCCTACTGGAAAAAAAAGAAAAGTAAGGGAAGTTCGGAAAGGCAGGTGGAAAGGTTAAAGAAATTTGATTTTCGCGAAAAAGGTGCAGCGAACCTTATTTGGACGGATGAAATGCTTAAAGACTTCTTAAGTAAAAATTCTTCTATGTCTGATCATGAGCTGGCAAAGTATTTTCAGACTACTCTACCAGCTATTAACCACATCCGTCGTAAAATTAAGCTATCCGAAAGGATTTTAACCGCTACAAAAAAAAAGGTAAGTGTAAAATCAATTATTCCACTTATAAAGCGAGCTGAAAAAGGCTTAAAAGCAGAATTACTTGAGCTTGAAAAATAATTGGCATGGTTATTGCTAATATATTAGAAAAGAAAATCGGACATTTTGGATCCGGTTGATTGAAAATATAAGCCATCAAAAAAAGATGGGGTATATAGAAGTTTTAATAAGGAAGAAGGAAACAATATGGAGCAAATTACAGCAAGACAGGAAGCTATTTCAATCATCACAAACACTGAAGTAAGGGAAGCGGAGATTGATTACACAGAAATTCCTGTTACGGAACTGTTTGGTAGTAAGGTATTTAATGATGTAGTAATGAGAGAGCGCCTGCCCAAGAATATCTATAAGTCTTTGAAAAAGACCATAGACCTGGGTTTACCCCTGGAAGCGGAAGTAGCTGATGTTGTCGCTACTGCCATGAAAGACTGGGCAATTGAGCATGGAGCTACCCACTATACCCACTGGTTTCATCCATTAACAGGCCTTACTGCTGAAAAACACGATTCTTTTATTAACCCTACCGGAAGTGGTAAGGTGATTATGGATTTTGGTGGAGATCAATTAATTAAAGGCGAACCGGATGCTTCTTCTTTTCCTTCCGGAGGAATTCGGGCAACATTCGAAGCAAGAGGTTATACCGCCTGGGATTGTACCTCACCTGCCTTTATAAGAGGCACTACACTGGTTATTCCTACAGCATTCTGCTCATATACTGGAGAAGCTCTTGACAAGAAGACTCCTCTTCTTCGTTCTATTGATGCTCTATCTCAACAGGCTCTTCGTATCCTGAAGCTTTTTGGAAATACAACCAGCCCTCGTGTAGTAACCACAGTAGGACCCGAGCAGGAATATTTCTTAATCGATAAGAATTTCTACAATTTAAGACCGGACTTGATTGCAACCGGAAGAACTCTATACGGTGCAAGACCGATTAAAGGACAGGAATCTGAAGACCATTACTTTGGTTCTATCAAAGATAGAATCCAGGAATATATGGAAGATGTAGAATCTGAACTCTGGGCCTTAGGTGTAACAGTTAAAACCAGACACAATGAAGTAGCACCCGCTCAGTACGAAATTGCTCCGATTTTTACCACTACTAACGTAGCTATGGACCATAACCAGTTAGTAATGGATATCCTGAAAAAAGTAGCAAATAAGCACGGTCTGGCCTGCCTTCTCCATGAAAAGCCTTTCAAAGGGGTAAACGGTAGTGGAAAACACAATAACTGGTCAATGGCTACTACTGACGGACATAACCTTTTAGAGCCAGGTGATAATCCCCACGAAAACGCTCAATTCCTCGTATTTCTTGTAGCGACCATTAAAGCTGTAGACATGTTTGGTGATTTACTCCGTGTATCGATTTCTAACCCCGGTAACGACCACCGCCTCGGTGCAAACGAAGCTCCTCCGGCCATCCTTTCTGTTTTCTTAGGAGACCAGCTTAACGACATCATCGAGCAAATTGCGGAAGCAGGTGGAGCCAAGTCTTCTAAAAAAGGAAGCTTCATGCAGGTTGGAGTTTCTACAATTCCTTCTTTACCCAAGGATACTACTGACAGGAATAGAACCTCTCCTTTTGCTTTTACCGGTAATAAGTTTGAATTCCGTGCAGTTCCTTCTTCTCTTTCTATTGGCGGTCCGAACCTTGCCCTGAATACAGCTGTAGCTTATACACTGGATCTCATGGCAACCGCTATCGAAAAAGAAATGTCTTCCGGTAAGACACTTGAGAAAGCTGTAGAGGTTGTTCTGGCTGATGAAATCAAGAAGCACAAGAAAATCATCTTCAACGGGGATAACTATACAGAAGAATGGCAAAAAGAAGCAGCTAAAAGAGGTCTTCCTAATTTAAAAACTCTCGTAGATGCCCTTCCTGTTCTAAAAGAAGATAGAATTGTAAACCTTTTTGGTAGATACAGTGTTCTTTCTGCTCGTGAAGTGGAAAGCCGCTATAATATTATCCTCGAAGACTACAACAAGTCTATCGTAAGAGAAGGAATTGCTACTCATGATATAGGAAAGACTAAGATTCTTCCTGCCTGTATCAAGTATCAAAAAGACCTCGCTGATAGTATCAATGCTTCTAAATCTGTTCTTTCGGATGCAGATCTGGCACCTCAAATTGAACTCTTAAAAGAAGTTAGCCTGAAAACCAGCAAGCTCAAGTTGAAATTAGACGAGCTAAATAAAATTCTCGCTCACGAAGATAGTAGTGATGATGTTCTGAAACATGCTACTTATTGCAAAGATAAGATCATCCCTGCTATGAACACAGCAAGAGAGATAGCCGATGAACTCGAACTCCTGGTAGATACAGCTCTCTGGCCTCTCCCTACTTATTCGGAAATGCTTTTCATCGTGTAAAAAACAATCCTCAGAAGGTGGTGTACGCCACCTTCCTTTCTAAAAATCTATTTTCAAAAAAACCTGATATAAAAATCTGTTCAGAGGTATGGAACAGAACACTAAGGTAAAGATCTGCGGCGTAAAAGACCCGGATATAGCCATGGCCTGCCTCGAATATGGAGCTGATTTCATTGGCTTTAATTTCTCTCCCTTTAGTAAGCGCAAAATTGAACCCGATAACTTATCCGAAATCTTTTCTATCTTTACCGGTTTAGAAGAAAGGTCTGCGAAGTTAGTGGCTCTTTTTTACAAAAATTCAGAAGAGGAAATTACCAGCATTCTCTCCGAATTTTCCTTTGACTATGTTCAATATGTTGTTCAGGAATCCTTTGAACTCCCCCTTTTTTTAGGAAGCTTTGGAATTCCGCTTCTTCCTCAATTTCAGGTAAAGGATGATTTCATTGTAGAGGACATAGAGTTATTTACAAATGAATACATGATTCTGGATAGCTACAGTAAAGATGCGGGTGGTGGCACCGGTGAAACTTTTAATTGGGATTTACTGAGAGGTATTCAAAGAAAATACTTCCTGGCCGGCGGTCTAAATCCGGGTAATGTAAGAGAAGCTATCCAAAAAGTTAAACCCTTTGGTGTTGACGTAGCTTCAGGAGTAGAATCACTCCCCGGAAAGAAAGATAGGAATCTTATCAAAGAGTTTATACAGAATGCAAAAAAATGATCCCATGAATACTCCTGCCATGAGGCAGTTTCAAGAAATCAAGGCCAAATATCCTGATGCCATTTTATTCTTTCGGATGGGAGATTTTTATGAAATGTTCGGGGATGATGCAGTAGAAGCCTCTGCTATCCTTGATATTGCTTTAACAAAACGACAGAATAAGATTCCCATGTGCGGCATCCCCTATCATGCAACGGAAAACTATATATCAAGGCTTATTTCGGCCAACCGTAAGGTTGTTATTTGTGAACAAATAAAAGATACAACAGGTAATTCCAAGTTATTACAGAGAGAGGTTGTACGGGTTTTAAGCCCCGGGACAGTAGTTGAAGAAAACCTTTTAAAAGGTTTTTCTAATAATTATTTTTGTGTTATCTATTTTGAGGAAAACTCGGTATTTTTAGGATTTGCCGATGTTTCTACCTCAGACCTGTACTACTGCCACTATAGTAAAGATAATTATCTTAAAGCTCTGGGAGTTATTGCCAAGTTTTCTCCAAGCGAAATTATCCTCTGCCAACACCAGAAAGAAAAATTTCGAGAGTTTTTAACAGAACCTCCCTGTCTCCTTTCTTATATCAATACCAATTTAATTTCTTTTGATGGAGAAACGGAAAGTAAGTTTTATAGATTGAAAAACATTATCCGTTTTGTTCTCGATGAAAACTTTAAAAATCATAGCTTTGAATTTAAAAGTCCGGTTATCATCGATGATAAAGAATATCTGGAAATTGATGAACAAACAGCGAGAAATCTTGACTTAGTAGAAAACCAGATTTCAAGAGACAAGCAATTTAGCCTTTTTTCTGTTCTGAACCACTGCTTTACAGGCATCGGTAAACGTATTCTTGTGAATCGTATTCTCTTTCCATTTCGAAACCGACTCATGATCGAAGATACCTGGGATAAAATCGAAAAACTACAAACCGACAAGAAAACTCGCAAAGCCCTCGCTGAATTTTTATCCTCTTTTGCTGATACAGAACGGATATTAAACCGCTTTCGTGCCGGTAGGGCTTTACCCAGAGATTTTAGGACTATCAGAAAAAATATAGATATAGCTTCTTCTATTCATAATCTTTTAAATGAAAAGCAATATGGTTTTATTTTCCCTGAATCGGAACTTTCACAATTAGACTCTTATATCGCCGAAAGACTTTCCGAGGGAGAACTTCCGGCCATTTTAGGTTCCGGGGGAGAGTTTATACGTAAAGGTTTTAATGAAGCCCTGGATCGAGCCAGGGAGGCCAGGACTAAGGGTAAGGACTGGATCTTAGACTTAGAAGAAAAAGAAAAAAAGAAAACAGGACTCAACACCTTAAAAATTCGATACAATAAGGTAGTGGGTTACTTTGTAGAAATTTCCAGAGCTCAGGCCAAATCAGTTCCGGCTAATTATATAAAAAAACAGACCCTGGTTACATCGGAGCGCTTTTCCTTTTCTGAATTAGATGAGATCGAAAGAACTATTTTAGAAGCAGATGATATTATACTGGAAATTGAAAAAATAGAATTTGAGAATATGCTAAATAAATGTCTCGAATTTTTTCATACACTCCTGAATCTTTCCAAACAGGTGGGAGAGCTGGATTTTATTTTATCTCTCTGTATCTGCAATGACAAATATTCCTGGATAAAACCGGAAATTTGCGAGGATGGCAGTCTTTCCCTACAAGATGCAAGACACCCCGTCGTAGAAGCCTATCTTCCTCCGGGAGAGCGTTTTGTTCCGAATACCCTTGAACTGAATCGCTACGATGCAAGCATTGCCATTCTTACCGGTCCCAATATGGCGGGCAAATCGACTTTCATGAGACAGGTGGCCATTTGCCAGATTTTATTCCAGATGGGTTCCTTTATCCCGGCCAAAAAAGCGAAGTTAGCCCTGGTAGACAAGGTCTTTACACGAATTGGTTCCGGAGACAATTTGACTTCCGGCGAATCTACTTTCTTCCTGGAAATGAAAGAAACAGCTTACATCTTGAAAAATAAAACCAAAGATAGCCTCATTCTTTTTGATGAAATTGGAAGAGGAACCTCCACGTATGACGGGATGAGCCTTGCCTGGGCGATTATTGAATATTTAAATCATAACTCTGAACCGGGAGACAAAACGAAAACTCTATTTGCCACTCATTACCATGAACTCACGGAGTTAGAAAGAGAAACCGGAATTTTTAATTTATACATGGATGTAGTAGAAAAAGAAGATACAATTATCTTCATGAGAAAGGTTCGGAAAGGTAGGGCCAGGAAATCCTTTGGAATATATGTGGCAAGGCTTGCCGGAGTTCCCGTATCAGCAATACAGAGAGCAAAAGAAATTTTGGAAGGTTTAGAATCCCGTAAAAAAACAATACAGTTCAAATCAAATGAACCAACTCTTTTTAATATGGATGCTATCAAGCAGGAGGCAGAAGAAGATACTCTGAAACAAGAAATTCTTTCTTTGGAGATTGAAAAAATGACTCCTCTTGAAGCTATTTCGGTTCTAAACCGCCTCCAACAGGATCTTCTAAAGAAAAAGGGAAACTGATGCAAGACATTAAATCTAATTTAACCACTATCCATGCTCGTATAGAAAAAGCTTGTAGAAAAGCGGGAAGAAAAAAAGAAGAAGTCAAACTACTCCTCGCAACTAAAACCGTCCCGGCAGAAAGAATCTTGATAGCAGGCGAATGTGGTGAAAACTTAATCGGAGAAAATAGAGTCCAGGAAGCAGTAGAAAAGTTAGAAGCTATCGAGCACTTTCCATTTGAAAGGCATTTCATCGGCCACTTGCAATCCAACAAAGTGAAAGATATTCTAAAATACGCACATACGATTCAGTCTATAGATAGGTTAAGCATAGCCGAAAAATTGGAGAATCACCTGCAAAAAGAAGGACGTTCTATAAATGTTTTGATTCAGGTTAACTCTTCATACGAAGAAAGTAAATTCGGTATGGAGCCGGAAAAAGCTATCGAACTACTTCGCTCTGTTTCTAAACTCTCCTGTCTCAGGATAAAAGGACTCATGACTATTGGAGCCAATACGGAAGAAGAAACTCTCATTCGGAAAAGTTTTCAAATTATAAAAAACTTACAAAAACAAATTATAAAAGAAGGTATAGAAGGTGTATCTATGGATATTCTTTCTATGGGAATGTCTTCCGATCTGGAACTGGCCATAGAAGAAGGTTCCAGTCTGATTCGGGTAGGCTCGGCAGTATTTGGAAATAGAGGATAAACTTCCTTTATCCCTGATTAAGTAAAATGTAATGAAGCGAATAATCCTATCTTTTTTATTTTTTTTTATTAGTTGTAATATAAAAAAAGAAGACTCTTTAACTGTCTCGGCTGCCATTAGTTTAAAAGACTCCTTAAAAGAAATTACAATTCTTTATCAAAAAAAGTATCCCCAAAAACTCTATTTTAATTTTGGTGCATCAGGAACCCTTCAAAAACAGATCTCTGCCGGAGCACCTGTGGATATTTATATCTCAGCCTCTGAGAAATTTATGGATATTCTTCAGAATGAAGGTCACATTCTTACCGGTACTCGAAAAATATTACTTGAGAATGATTTAGTTCTCGTTACTCACAAAGGGAGTAGTTTTAAAATATCTAAATTAGAAGATATTTTACAATACCCACAATTAAAAATAGTTATAGGAAACCCGGATACAGTTCCTGCCGGAAAGTATGCAGTAGAAACCTTGCAGTCTTTAAATCTGTATGCAAAAATAAAATCTGATTTAATTTATGCAGAAAATGTTAGACAGGCATTCAATTACGTTTTAACAAAAGAAGTAGATACCGGCTTTGTATACTATTCGGACCTCTACAAATCCGAGAATAAAGCAAATTTGGCATATAAGATTCCTTCACGTTTACATAAACCCATTACTTACCCGATTGCCATTATAAAAGATTCTGCAAAAATTATAAAAGCAGAACAGTTTATAAAATTTCTCGATTCCGAGGAAGGAAAAACCATATTTAAGAAGTATGGCTTCAGGATAAAATAGTATGTTTTTATTTGATGAGTCGACTCTATTTTCCTTAAAACTCTCTTTAAAAGTTTCCTTTTTCTCTACTCTATTCGTGCTGATCGTGGGAATTATCATAGCCTATATTCTGGCCAGAAAATCTTTTTTTGGTAAAGAATTTCTGGATATACTTTTTACTCTTCCCCTGGTTTTTCCTCCTACCGTAACCGGTTACTATTTAATTTTACTTTTTGGTCGAAATGGATACATAGGAAAAAGTTTATATGCTATCAGTGGGTTTAGTTTTATGTTTTCCTGGCAGGGAGCCGTACTTGCCTCTTTTGTTGTTTCTATTCCCTTAATGATTAAAACAAGCAGAGCTGCTATCGAATCGGTAGACAGTCACTTGATTAATGTGTCTTACTCCCTTGGTAGATCGGAGTTTGATACAGCTATTAAAATTATATTACCTTTATCTAAAAAAGGGATTATAGCAGGTGCAATTCTATCCTTTGCACGATCAATGGGAGAATTTGGTGCAACATTAATGATAGCCGGAAATATACCGGGAAAAACCAACACCATGCCCCTGGCTATTTATACATATAATAGCAGCGGAGATTATAGGGAGGCTAATATATTAGTAATCTTCTTTACCCTCATATCGGGAAGCTTTCTTTATCTTGCCAATCGACTCACAAAAAAGGTAATATAAGATGAAGCTATCCGTAAAGGTTCAAAAAAAATTTCCTTCCTTTACCCTCGATGTAAGCTGGGATGCCTATAATGAGATAAGCGTATTATTTGGTTCTTCGGGAGCCGGAAAAAGCATGACTCTTAACCATATCAGCGGCTTTTCAAAGCCCGATACCGGACAGATTATATATGGAGATAAAGTTTATTACGACTCGGATCTAAAAATAGATATTCCTCCGCAAAAAAGACCTTTCGGCTATGTATTCCAGACAAATTCTCTTTTCCCTCATATGACAGTCGAAGAAAATATTTGTTATGGGCTAAAAGACTTACCCAAGAAAGAAAAAAAAGAAAGAGTGATGGAAATTGCTGAACAAATGCAGCTCAAATCGCTACTGCATCGTTCTTCACAGGAAATATCCGGAGGGCAAAAACAAAGGGTAGCTCTCGCACGTTCCCTTGTTCGAAAACCGGAGCTTCTCCTACTCGATGAACCTTTCTCATCTTTAGATACTCCCATACGAATAGAAATGCAAAATTTATTGAGAGATATTCGGGATAATTATAATATTCCTATCGTCCTGATTACCCATGACATTCTGGAAGCTCGTAGAATTGCAGACAGAGTAATAATTTATTCAGAAGGAAGAATTTTGCAGGATGATACGATTGAGGAAGTTTTTCGGCATCCTAATCATGTTCTCGTAGAACAGCTAATACAACCCTATCCTTTTTTAGATATTTCTAAAAAAGGATAAAGTGAAAAACGTCTCTATTACTTCTCAGTTTTTGGAAGCTTATATTTCAGTAACCAGCGATACAGCTCCGGATTCTCATAGGTTTCTTCCCAGGAATTGTGTTTTGCTTCCGGATAAATGGTAAATATAGTATCCTCTTTTCCGCAATCTTTTAGAGCCTTCACCATCTCTTCCGATTTTTGGAGAGGTACTACTGTATCTTTAGCCCCGTGAAACACCCAGATAGGCTTATCTTTCAAAACACAAAGATTCTCTGTTTCTCCACCACCGCAAATGGGGTTGAAGGCAGCAAAACTATCGGGATATTTTTTTGCCATAGCCCAGGTGCCGTATCCTCCCATACTCATGCCACTCAAATAGATCCTGCGGGGATTTATTCGATACGTTTGTTGTATCTCATCTATTAGTTCTTTGAGTTCGTCTATTCTATCCGGCCACCAGGAACCCTTGGGACACTGAGGGGCCAAAATAATAAAGGGCTCATGGAAGTTTTCTTCCCGAATCATCTTTGGAGGGCCATGTTTCTTTAGAAGTTCTAAATCGGCACCTCTTTCACCGGCTCCGTGTAAAAAAAGCAATAGAGGCCATTTTTTCTTGGATGTTTCATAGGTATCGGGTAGATAGAGAATATAAGACAGAGGCTTTTTTTCAAACTTGTTTTCAACAAAGGTTTCGACTTTCATACTTCTGTAAAACAGACTCCTGCAACATTGGAAAAAACTAATTAAAGATAATATGAGAATTACCTTGTATATGAACTTTTTCATTAATGTACCGGTAAACCATTTAATGCTTCGTCAATTTTTTCTTTATCTTCCTCATTACCGGTTAAAGTATTTGCTGAATGAAAATCGGCTTTAGCTTCTTTATATTTTCCTAATTTATTGTATGCCTTTCCCCTGTAGTACAGGCTGGCTGTATGATCCCGTTTCGGATACTGTTCCATGTAATAAGTCCAGGTTTTTACTGCCTCTGAATAGTTGCCGCTTTCAATATCAATAATACCCATGTTATACAAAGAATCGTGTTTTTGTTCCGGATATTGGCTGCTGTCTTTAGAGCCATAGGAATTATAGAAATACTTCTTTGCTTTTTCCTTTTCGCCAGAACGATAATAATATACACCCAGATTGAAGTTATTTACCGTATCATCCGGCTTGTCCTTTAAACGCCCTAAAAGAACCTTTTCCGTGTCCCTGTATTCATAAGCTTCTTTCATCTTTTTAACCAGCATATCCTCAGACGGAAGACCTGTAATCCTGCCGATAAGATTTCCACTTTTATCTAAGAGTAAAACAGTCGGATAACCTTTCACCCCATAATGGCTAACCAGGTTGGGAAATTTTTCAGCATTCAAACGAACGGGAATATATTCTTTTAGTGCTTTTTGCACAGGTTCCTGAGGGAAAATTTTTTTTTCCAAAACTTTGCAGTATCCACACCAGTCTGTGTATAAATCCAATATAATAGGTTGATTTTTTTCTCTGGCTTCCTTCAAAGCTTCGAGAATAGAAGTTTTCCAGGGGATTTCAGCAAAGAGAAAAGAAGGAAACAAAAAGATTGTCAGTAGATAAAATATTTTTTTCATAGTATTAAACCATTTCGTGCAGTTTCTTTATTAGAGTCTTTCTCGCAGGGGTTTATCGTAAATTTTTATTTTTCATCATCGGGAGCAATCATGGATTTTTTATCAGAATTAGAAGCACTTCTACAGAAAAGGAAAGAAGAGTTACCGGAAAATTCTTATACCTCAGGGCTTTTTAAGGCAGGGGTTGATAGAATTTTAAAGAAAATTGGAGAAGAAGCGGGAGAAGTAATTATTGCCGCTAAAAATACGGACAGAAAAGAGCTTACACATGAACTGGCAGATCTGCTGTTTCATATGCAGGTTTTAATGGTAGAAAAAGAACTTCCCTTTCAGGAAATCATAAACGAACTCAAGAAAAGACATTCGAAATAAATTTTCTTTACGGTCGCCAGTCGAGCCCATAACGACTCGCCTGCGATTAAAAAATATTTTTGAATTTTAACTCTGTAATGACAGGTGCTGTGGTAGAGGACTTCTACTCTGATAGTAGATTTTTCTCGCCTGTACCGATACCATTTCTAATTCCGGATAACGTAGGGCCGTAAGTCTTCCACCGTAAACACAACCGGTATCTATATCTATGGTTCTGTTATACCATTCAGGTTCGAGAATAGGTGTATGTCCAAACACTACCCTCGCTTTTCCCCGGTAGTTTTGAACCCAGGAGTATCGAACGGGCATTCCGTATTCATCCACATCATCCGAATTTTCTCCGTACATACAAAAGTTTCGTACACCCATAGAAGTTCTTCCCTGCATTTCTTCTCGCAAGCCCGCGTGGGCTACCACCAAATTTCCATGGTCAAATACATAGTGATCACTCAGACGGCGAATAAACTCAACCACCGAATTTCGAAACTCTGCACTATAGCCTGAAAGTTGTTCTATTGTATCCTGTAAGCCACCCCGCAATCGGCTATCTTTCCCGCGCAGATAATAAAGAAGCTTCTTCTCATGATTTCCCAGAACACAGTAAGCCATATTTTCATTTACCAGATCCATTACAAAGCGTAGAACCCGAATGTTTTTCGGTCCTTTATTTACCAGATCTCCTAAAAAAACGGGAATTCGATTTTCGCTATGGCGTATAGAAAAACTTTCTTCGTTACCATGAATATTCAATCGTATCTGATAACCCAGCCTGTGTAAAAGTTCATATAATTCATCGAAGCAACCGTGTATATCTCCTATAATGTCAAAGGGGCCTTTCTCTTTTCGGCGATTATTTTTCAAGGAAAACTTTTCGAGGCTCAATTCGGAGAGTTCTTCAGGAGAAGTAAATCGATAGATAAACGAAAAACCTTCTTTTTTTAGAACTCTGAGAGAAAATTGCAGATCATCAATTTGCTTGCGTATAACTTCAGAGTCAACAATTCTATAAGTTCTTTCCTGGTTTCGCTGAATACATTTGTCTTCATTGAAATCTAAAATAATCGCAGCCGTTAAAAAATGATACTGACGACTTATTTTCAGTAAAGGTCTTCTGGCTTCCCGTTTTACATTGGTGGCATCAACCACCGTAAAAAGCCCCCGCTTCAGACGCATTTCGACCAACCTGTGAAGAACTTCAAAAGCATCGGTGCTCGCTTCCTGATCGCTCTCATCATTTGAAATAACAGCCCGGAAATGATCGGAAGAAAGGATCTCATAGGGATCAAACAGCTTTTTAGCCAGGCTGGATTTACCGGAACCGGAAGCACCTATGAGAAAAACAAGACAGGTTTCTGGAAGACGGATCTTCATTTTAAAAGAAAATCCTCCACTATTTGCAGAAATTCCGAGCTATGACTATAATGAAGATAATGCTCGGCTCCAGGTATGGTCTGAATTTCCACATTCGGGAAATATCTTTTAATGTTCTGTTTATCGTTTTCTTCTACAAAAAAGCTCTTTTCCCCCAATACAAACAGACTTCTTCCGGAAAAATAGGGTTCGGAAAGCTCTGGAAAAATAAAACGATCCGGAGTATTTCGAATAGCATCCACATTTATTTTCCACCGATACCCCCTGCTTACTTTTTCGAGATTCATCTGCAAAAATTTCCGAATAAACTCAGAACTTAAAACTTTTGACATATCTTTATCAAGAGCCTCGCGGGAATGGTATTGACTCACGTCCATAGAAAGCGCAGTAAATTCAGAACTATAATCCAAACTATAGCTTTTGGGAGCTATATCTACTATAACGAGTTTATCGATCAGGGTGGGAAATTGATTGGCAAAAAGGATAGAAACGAGCCCCCCCATAGAATGACCTATAAGACTTGCCCTGAGAAGCTTTTTTTGGGAAAAAAATTCTTTGAGGTCCAAAACCATATCTTCAAGGCGATGACTTATATCGTGTGGAGATTCCCCATGATTCCGAAGATCCGGAGAATAGACCCGGAAATGATTGGAGAGAGCTTTTGCATTACTAATCCAGTTTCGAGACGAACCAAATAGTCCGTGAAGAACTATCAGCCCGGGACTCTTTTCATCTCCTATCTCCCTGCAAAAAAGCTCCATATTTATCAGTTTTTTTTAAGAAGTAGTTTTTTTTATAGCAAAAAAACTTTGAACCTTTATTTTTCCGGTAAGTAAGCGAACCATCGCTGCTTCGCTTATGATTTGACTACACTGCTTGCGAGGTAAGTCGTATGAATTATAGAAATAAATTCCTGATTTTTTGCCTGTTTCCTTTGTTTTTAGGGGGAATTCATATTGAAAAAGGAAAATTAACCGAGCAGAAACTTCCCCTGCGCTGGATAAAGCAATTAGGAGAAAAGAGTTTTACTGCTTCTAATGGAGACATTTTACAGGCCTGGACAGAAGTTTCGAATGATTACAAACAAATTCGGATTTATGCCCGCTACCACCGCATCCACCCTTCCGATAAACTTGAGATTGTATTCTTTAAATGGGAGAACCTGGAGAAGCCGGGAGATGAGAGAATTCATGAATTTCGGTTTAAACCCCTATTTCGAAGAATATTTGATTATCGATATCTGAGTACGAATTACCGGGATTTTGTTGAGAAAAAATACCTGCGGGATGGGAAATGGAAAATCAGTATATTAAATGAAGAAAAAAAAGTCGTCATAGAAGCTGAATTTCAGATAAAACCCGAAGATTTCCTGCCCGCAGAAAAGAGGGAGAATTAAAGAAGTTTTCCTAACTCGCTTAGCATATCCTCGTGTATTTTTCCATTAGAGGCAAGAATGGTGTTTCCATAATGGTTAAATTTATCTCCAAAAAAATCACTGAGTTTACCACCTGCTTCCCTGATAATTAGGCTTGCGGCGGCTGTATCCCAGGGTTTCAGGTTTTGTTCCCAGAAACCATCAAACCTGCCTTCAGCAAGCCAGCAGAGGTCGAGGCAGGCAGAACCGGTTCTTCTGACTCCTCTCGATTTTAAAAGAAAATGTTTAAACTTATTTCCAAGTCCTTCAATATCCTGCATTAAATTGTAAGGAAAACCGGTGCAAAGTAAGGAATTTATCATTTTTTCTTCTCCGGAAACTGTAATCAATTTACCGTTTTTAAAAGCACCCGAACCTTTTTTTGCATAATATACATCCCCCAGGGCCGGAGTCAGGACAATTCCCAGAACTACTTCTTCTGTCCGGGTGTCTTCGAGTCCGCAGGCTATGGCAAAAAGGGGAAGTCTGTGGGCAAAGTTAGTTGTGCCATCTACCGGATCAATAATCCACTTGTAGCCCCCTTCTCCTCCTATTAAACCAGTTTCTTCCCCTAAAATTTTATCTTCCGGAAAATATTTTTGAATTTCCTCAATGATCCTTTTTTCAGCTCCGAGATCGGCTTCGGTAACAATATCAATATCTCCTTTCTTGGAAATACTAAACTCCACTTTGGACTGTATCTCAAGAACAAAGCTGGCTACGGAAGGTAAAAAAGCGAGCATGTGTTCAAAGCGTTTTTCAATCTCAATACTCATAATTCACCTGTATTTTTAAAAACCGCCTGGATCAATGGAAAAAAACCAGAAATTTCGTAAATTCCTGCTTGTAACATATCCTTAAAATTGAAGAGATGTGCTTGAGGGCTTCAGGAGCGGCTTCTTAGGAGAGGTTTACAACCATATTGTAATTGACAAAGGAGAGCCTTGAAAAAGAGTGGTCGTAAGCTCAATAAAATTAGAGGTAATCAAAATGGAAAAGCAAATTATGGACTTACTAAATGCAGGAATCGGTATCTTTCAATCAGGAAAAGATGGCCTTTTAAACGCCAAAGCTGAATTAGAGAAAATCTATGGTGATATGAAAGCTAAAGGTGAGCAGGATAGTTCTGAAAATGCTGTTAAATTAAGAGATACACTGGATAAAATCATTGCTGACATTAAAGACTTTACAAGTGTTGCCGGCAAAAACTATGAAGAAACCAGAGCCAAAATCGTAGAAAACTTCAATAAAATCACAGAAGAAATCAAAACAAAAATGCCAGAAGGTAAAATAGAAGCAGTGAAAGAAAAAATTCAGGAAGTTTCTGAAAGTATTAAAAAAGCCACTACAAAAAAAGAAGAATCCGCCAGCTAATTTTTCTTGGTTTATACTCAGATTTTTCATTGCCGTTTCTTCCTATTCAGGATGAAGCGGCTTTCTTGTTTCAGGAGCCTGGTATTTTTTTTGTTCTTTCATTCCTTTTACTATACACAAAAACTATCTAAAAAAATCTGTCAAATAAACCTAATTTAAAAGAGAAGATAAAACCATGGCAGAACATTCTTTTCCGGCTCAGGCTAAAAAAATCTACAGAATCACTTTCCTCTTATCTATTCTTATTTTCTTAAATATTCTTTTTGGCCCGCTGGTAAGGGCAACTGATTCCGGGCTTGGCTGTCCGGATTGGCCTTTGTGTTATGGAAAAGTAGTTCCTCCCCCTAAACTCACAGCCTATATGGAAGTCGGTCACAGGTTCTATTCGGGGATCATTTCCTTACTTTTCGCCTATATTCTTTTTTTCATTTTTTCACATAAAATACTTAGAAATAAATTTGGGATTATGGCAGGACTTTCCTTTTTGGCTCTTATCTCCCAAATCATCTTAGGTGCCTTGACGGTTACCAGGCTGCTGGATCCAACTACAGTCAATCTACATCTATTAAACGCAGTTTTATTTTTTTTCTTCCTTGTGAATCTTTCTTTAAAAGCGAAGGATGAAGTTGAGGGAATAAAAGGTCCCAATAAAAATCGTCTTTTCCTTCCTTTTAACTCAGGTCTTCTCCTTACTGTTTTTAGCGTGTATCTCCAACTTTTTATGGGAGGAAGAGTAAGCTCTAATTATGCGGGACTTGTTTGTTACGAATGGCCAACCTGTAACAATGGACTCTGGTTTCCCAGCTTTGCGGGACCGGTAGGTTTTCATGTACAACACAGGCTCATGGCATATTTTATTCTTCTTTTAATTTTCCTTCTTTTTGCATTTGCGAAGAAAAACAAAACCTCCTTTTCTAATCAGAGCCTAAAGTATCTCAATTTTGCAGTTCTGATAGTTGTTCTACAGGTTATATTAGGGATTTTAAATGTAATATTACGCCTACCCATCCTCCTTACAGCTCTTCATTCCGGGCTTGGTGTTCTACTATTTATTATGGTATATATAGCTCTCTATCACAATTTAAAGGAGCAGCAATCTTGATTATGTTACGTTATATCTCTATCTGGAATAAACTTCTAAAACCGAGAGTGTCTTCTCTCGTCCTGATTACCGTTTTACCCGGTATTTATCTTGGTTCCAATACACGACCCGGTGCCGGTTTTATTTCCATTGTTCTTTTTGGAACTTTTTTAATGTCCTCTGCATCTTTTATGTTGAATCAGTATATAGAGAAAGATCTGGATGCAAAAATGGAGAGAACAAAAAACCGGCCACTTCCGAGCGGTGATATACGTCCGACTACAATTGCTATAGTTGCCTTCTTGTTTATTGTATCTTCTTTTTTTCTTTTATATTATTATGTAAACCTCTTAACTGCTATTTGCGCTTTTGTATCGATGTTGTTTTACATTTTCATATATACTATTTTGCTAAAACCCAGAACGGATCAGAATATTGTTATCGGAGGCATTGCCGGTTGCGTGGGTCCTCTTATTGGTTATGCTGCCAGCACAAATAGCCTCCCCCTTCCCGGCTGGATACTTTTTCTTATCATTTTCTTTTGGACTCCTCCTCATTTCTGGGCCCTTGCAATTTTTCTAAAAGAAGATTACGATGCAGCTAACTTCCCTATGATGCCCGTTATTAAGGGAGTTGCCATCACCACCCGTGAAATTTTAAAATACACCCTCTTATATATTGCCTGTTGTATCGGTTTTTATTTTACAACTAATCGAGTGGGCTTCTTGTATTTAGGTTTTTCTATCGTACTATCCTTATACATGTTGTATATGTCGATTGATTTATATAAAAAACAAACCAAAGCGCTGGCAAAAAAATTCTTTTTCTATAGTATTGTACATCTTTTTGCAATCAATATAGTTATCATTATAGACTTTCTTTCATTTCATTCTTAGTGTATGGAGCATACATGAAAAAGCTAAATATTACCTATATATTATTGATTCTTATTTTACTATTTCTGGCCTTATCCTATGAATACTGGCAATGGATAGAATTACTATCTTTTCATAAGGTAAGTTTACCATCCCTGTATTTCCCGGTAAGTTTAAGTATAGCCTATTACCTATTACTATTTGCTTTTTTTCTGGTATTTTTTTCTTCACGCTACCTTATCATTTTTTCATTTTTGCTTCTTCTCTTACATACAATTATATCGACGAGTGAGTTTTTTCATTTTTTTCAGTATGGCGTATATATTAGTAAAGAAGGACTGGAACTTTTTTTACAAAGCCGTGGAGAAGTAAGTCATATGATTAAAACAGGAATAGGAGAAGCGCAGAGAGGTCTTATTATCCAAGTAGTTTTAAGTAACCTCACCTGGTTTTCAGTTTTTGCACTTTATGTTTACTTATCTAAAAAATTCACTAAAGATTTCCAAGAGAAAAGAAATTTTATCTTTCATCAACTTGGCCTGGCTTTCTTCTTTCTTTTTATATGTATAAGTATTTTTTTCTATAACAAAAGTCTTGCCAATCCTACTATAGCAAAAGAAATGAAGACTTCCGGGACAATCGCATCCCATATTTATGTTGCGGGACTCGGACATTTAAAACTGGATGCAAGTGAAAGCGGGAGTACGGATGTTCGTCCGGAAGTTTTTATTGATAAAACAAGCTTCCCAGGTCCAAAGCCAAATATAGTATTGATTCTTATGGACTCGATACGTGCCGATCACCTCCCGGATTACGGTTATCATCGAAACACAACTCCCTTTATAAAATCCATGTCCAATGACTTTATAAAAGTAGATTATTGTTATGCCCAGGCAAATGCCACTGCCAAATCATTTCCTTCTCTTATCCTGAGTAAATATCCGAGAATGGATAAAACAAATTATAACTGGGGAATCTTTAAGCAGGTTGAGAATGCAGGCTATACCGTTGCAGTTTCGAGTTCTATGGACCTGCACTGGGCTTCTATCATTCGTTTGTTCCAGGAGAAAAGTGTAAAACGAGTTTTTCACGCAGGTAAAGTTTCAGAGAAACATTATATCTGGGGGCATAACAAAGAAGCTACCTATAACTATGGTGTTGATGATGGCTTTAATGTACAGGAAGTTAAGAAATGGTTAATGGATCTACCCAGGCCATTTTTCTTGATTGTTCATTTACACTCGGCTCATTATAGCTATGAGGTTCCGAAAAAATATGAAGTTTTCCAACCCCTGCCCCGGTACCGGGCAGCACCGCCCTGGAAGCCCATGGTCAATGCCTATGACAATGCCATCTACAGAGTAGACGATGCCGTTCGAGAACTCTTTGATTCTTTCAAAGAACACAAGCTGATGGATGATCTGGTTGTAGCCATAACAGCGGATCACGGAGAGGCATTTGAAGAACATCCCGGTTCTTTTTATCACCAAACTTCGGTTTATGAATCTCAGGTTCGAGTTCCCCTATTCTTTTATATTGGAAAAAATATGTCCAGAACCAAATATATGGTCTACAAAGGAAGCAAGAGAATTGCAGGTCTTGTGGATCTTATGCCTACTCTTTTCCAAATTTCCGGGATTTCCCTGGCTCCTCAATTTGAAGGAGTGCCTATTTGGGGAGACAGTGCCAAGTCTTTCGAAACTATGATTTCCTATATGATCCGGAGAGAATTTGGAATTCGTATGGGAAAATGGAAATACATTAAAAAGTTCACACAAAACCAGGTAAAACTCTTCGATATAGAAAAAGATCCAAAAGAAGAAAATAACCTATCTAAAGAACATCCGGAACTGGTAAAACAATTTGAAGAAATCTATAAGAAGAGTCGAAAGTTTTAGGTTTAACACGATGTCCACATAAACCTTGAGCTAAAGCTTTTAGATACACCACTTCTACGGTTTATAAGCCATTTTATACTCTCTTATTAAAAGATCTAACTTATAGTTGAAATCTCTCTTAAATGATCATAAGTGTATATCCCTGAATCATGGTTATCAGACCAGGTGAAATTTAGTGCATAGCGCCCTACTTTTCTATAAGCAATCAGGGAAATAGATTCTATATGCCCTGTAGCAGAGCCAATTTCTCCACCATGTCCTCCCCGACAACTTGCACAGGGACAATTTTTTCGTAGTTCCAAAAGTGAATATTCGGAACGAAAACCATCTTTCCAGGTGATATATAACTTCTCTGAATCGTATTTTATATCCTGCGGAATAGTAGCTAACATATTACCTCAACTCTGAATCTTTTTCAAACTCTATAAAATTAGAAGGAAAAGGAAGCTCAATTTCGATTTCTTCTCCCGTAAAGGGATGTTGAAATCTGAGTTTTTGAGCAAAAAGTAAAAGTCCGTATTTCTTAAATTCATCTCCCGAACGGGAGTATAACCTATCACCCACCACCGGACAACCCAAACTCTGAAAATGAACCCGTATTTGATGGGTTCTACCGGTCTCAATCTCAGCCTCGGCAAGGCTGTAATTTCTTCCTTTCCGGGATGAAACTGTTTTTAAGATCTTATAATTCGTAATAGCTTTTCGACCATCTTTTCGAATGCACATTTTTAAGCGTTCAAGCGGATGACGACCTATAGGAGATTCTACTCTTCCACCGGATTCTCTCGGTGCCTGTATAAGCCAGGCGTAATATCGTTTATAAACCGTTTTTTCCTGAAACATACGGGAAAGGGCAATATGAGCCCTATCATTTTTTGCTACAATCATAAGCCCTGAAGTTGGTTTGTCGAGACGGTGGACAATGCCCGGCCTATCCTCTCCTCCCACAGAAGAGAGATTTTTAAATAAAAAGAGAAGCCCATTCACAAGGCTCGGTTCTGAATCACCAGGGCCCCCGTGAGACGCCAGACCTGCCGGTTTATTGATAACCAAAAAATCTTCCCATTCCCGGACAATCGGGATTTGCATTTCTACCGGATTTAAGCCGATTTCTTTTTTCCTGGGAATATGGATTTCAAACTCATCCCCCGAATTGACGATATAACTGGCTTTTACAGCCTTCTTCGCCGGTATCTGGAAAATATTCCCGGATTTAATCCATTTCTGAATACTGGTTCGGGAAATATCATCCCCCGTATAAGCGGAAAGGAAGCGATCCAGGCGCATTCCTGCAAATTCTTCGTTAACTATAGTTTTTAGAATCATATTTTCTATTAAAAAAAATAAAATCTTGAAAGGTTTACCGTATTTCTTTACATTTGATAAGACAGGTACCCGGCTTATTTTTTATGCCATACCTGAAAATATGAGGATAATTTCACATTTTTTCAGGATAAGAAAAATTTTTATATTTTTCTTTTATTCCTCAAAATGGGTATTGTCGAATACACACAGTATTAAGGACGAACATTATGAAACAAAAAAAATATCTTAGTATAATCTTAATAATCTTTATTACTATTTCTCTGGGCTTTTGTAAATCCTCAACCAAAAAAGCAGACAAACCCGGTGAAATTGATAATAAAGAAAATACAGGTACAGAAGGTAAAACCGAAGATTCCAAAGATGGTAATGAGGTTAAAGAAAGAACTAACGAAGCTACTGATAAAACAGATACTAAAGAAGGTACTGAGGGTACAAAAGAAGACGGTTCTACCAAAGAAGGCACCGACCTGACCGATGTCATTCCCGGCAATATCAGTAAAGAAGTTCTTGAAAGAGTAAATACCAAGCTTGAAAAACTGAGATATCCGGATGGTGAGGTAGTAAAAGGTTTTGGATATAAAATGGTAAGCCTTCCCAGTAAAGCCCTTTTAAACCGCTGGGTAAAAGAACATAAAGATGAAATTAACCTTGCTTTAAGTAAATTACCTAAAAAATATAAGCTGCAATTAAAAGGTCATACCGATGCTTCCGGACCCAAAGATGCTGAAGGTTCAAAAAAAGGAAATATTTATTACTCTAAAAAAAGAGCAGAAGCTGTAATGAAAGCTCTGGTAGATGCAGGATTCTCATCCGATAGAATGGTTACAGTTGGAGTAGCCAGTGATGAACTAATTCCCGATGTAGATGATAGAAGCGCCCTGCAAAGAAGAGTCACATTTAAAATTATCGATACAGAATCCGGTGGTGGCGGTTCCGAGTCCGACTCCGAAGGAAAAGAAAGCAATGTAGATGAAGGCAAAGAAATAGACTAAATTAAATATTTCAAGAGGGTTTTCGGCCCTCTTGAATAAGCCTTTTTCAAGTATCCAACAAAAACTCATTCAGGTTTCTTCTGGGTGAATAGAATCTATAATCACTTTTTCCTACTCTCACTATCATCTGGATCTTTTCTTTTTCTTTCACCTCCATAAGGGTATTAAACTCAGAAAAAAGCTTTTCCATTTCCCGGTATTCCTGTAGTATTTGACTCATAGGACTCATGGCAAAACCCATTGCATACGTGGCGAGGTTCAAACGTGCATAATCCCTTCCGGAAAGAACCCAGTCCAGCATCTGATTATTTTTTGTCTTTAAGTAAATAAAAGCAGGACTACTTTCTAACTGGGTTTTAAATGCAGATAAACCGGCCTCGATATTACTCTTGCTGTACCAGCTTTCTTTTCCGGGTTTGAAAAAAAATGTCTCGGCAAAAAATAATTTTAAGCCGCTAATACCACTACCTCTTAAGGAAATGCCATCTTTTTTAGAAAAAATTTCCTCGTCTCCATATCGAAACCAGATACGACTTTCTTCACTTTTTTCCGCACTTATCATTTCTATTTCAAAGGCAGAATACAGGATGCGTTTTAGAACTTCTTTTTTCGACTCATCCAATATCGGCCTGAGCTCTGAATACGTAGAACCCATGACCTGCTTCAAACTCAGGAAGTCGCTCTCAGTAAAATTACCTGAGTAAACAGAGCGATTTGTAGTTCTTTCAGCAATCGCCTGAAAAAGTCTATCCTCTTTGAAATCGATTTCGGATTTTAATAATTTCAGAATTGCCACCGGTTTTTTTCCACAATCTTTTATCCCGTATTCGCCCGTAGGAAAATAATCCAGTTTAACTTTGTAAGATTTTTTTTCGGCCGCCAGACAAAATTGCTCGATAAAACAACCGGCTCCGATATGAATTTGACGTGCAGGAGGGTCCGTTTCGGGCAGGAGTCTCTTTTCATCAATAAAGAGCTCCAATGTATCCTCTCCTATAAGTCGAAACTTCCAGGCCTGGGTGTTATGAGGATTCGGAGCATAGATACCGGAGCGAAGGAAAGAAAAGATATCAGTCTCTGAGTTCTCTTTTTCTATCCGTCTATAACTTCCGGGAGAAGAACAGGAGAGTAGAAAGTCGGATGCTGAAAAGACAAGACCTGTCTTAACTACTGTTTCTATGAAGGCTTTTCGAGAAAGCTTTTGAGAATGATTATGATTTGGCATATTATTGTATGACTTCATACAACAAGCCTAAAAAATAAATAAGTAAAAGACAAACAAAAAGTAGTAAAAAGTTAATAGACAGATTCTTTTTGTAAAAGAGAAAAACTCTTCTTAAGAAAATCCTGCATTTCTTCTTCTTTTCTTTTGTAGTCTTCTTCCCCTTCAAAGGCTACATAATTACATGTAAAATCCCCTGTAAGCAAATTAAGTCGAAAAAAATGATTCATTAATCTCTGCAAAGGCTTTAGTTCCGAAGCATGAAAAAAGTACCTTGCAGAGTCCCTATCCTGCCAGGAAGTAAGACCTTCGCCGATTTGCCCGGCCCTGAGTATCATACGCTTTGTACCTGGATTCTGAGAAGAAGGAAGTAAACCGAGTTTATCTTCTATATATTTCAAAGCTTTTCTGGAAAGTTTCTTTCCTACAGCTTCTACATAATAACCACTGAAATTACCCAGCCCGTAAACAATGATTCCATCCCAGACAGAAGTATAAATCAACTCTGAAAAAGTATTCTTGTAGGAATAGAGTTCATGTCGATTGTCCTCGAGCTGTACGAGAACTTCCGGGTCTTCTTTATGGTTTAGCTTCAAAAACCAGCCTATCATGCCCTGCTGTTCACTGAAAATACTCAAAACCTTCCTTTTCGCAAACAGTTCGTTATAACGTAAAAGGCGGTTATACACAGCCTCCGGAACATCTTCCGGGTCGGGTAGTTCATCCCAGCTGGAATGATTGCCAAATTCCTGTAAACTCTCGGAATAATCTATCAAAGAGTGAGACAGGAGTAAATCTTCACGGTTTTCGAGAGCATACCACTCCCGAAGAGCCTGTGGAAATTGTATATCGAAAAGTGACTCTTTTTCATCCAAAATTTTGAGGTTCTCTTCGTTCCATTCAGGCTTTAGGCCTGCAAGTTCAAATGCGTGTTTATGATACTCTAGTTCCATATCAGGAATATTACCGAATAGTTACAAGAATTACAAAATTTTCATAAAAAGCAAGATTTTTTTCTTTTACAAAAATTTGATTTTTTATTTTTGAAGCAGTTCTGAAAGCGGGATTTCTGTTCGATTTTCGGTAGAGTTTATTGGAATTCCATAATATATGTATTTTATTATATTCACAGAAGATACAAGGCTAAAGTGTTCGAGTTCCACCGCAGTGACTGCTCCTTTTTTATGATAAAACTGTTTATCTCTATCCATACAGAGATAAACAGATAGACAAATAATTTTGTATTCATATAATTTTGTGTAACTTTGCAGCGGTGTCGAATATAGAGTCATTTTTAAATTCCCTAAGAAAATCGGAAAGCGGTTACGTTTCTTCTGACTCGCATCAAAGAGGTTTGTATTTTTCTTGTATCGGAAAAGAGAGGTATTGTCATAGTAATAATAACCCAATCGTTCATCTGCCGGTGGTGGCATGTAGTTATCAGTAAAAGAAGGGATATAGGAAGAAATAAAAAGACCATATAAGAAAAATATGGGATCAAACATTATTTACTTCCATAGACAATGAGAGTGGTTTTGGAGTAGAAAAATAAGATACTTTGAAAACGATACTCTACAGCGGATACGGTTTTTATACCTGAATTCTTGGCGGCTGTAGACACCCTCGTATCCCCGATACAAACAAGGCTCAAATAACAGGCACCTTCAGTAGAACCAACTTCCTCTCCCTGCGGGATATTAAATAATATATGAGTAGAAGAGAAATCATTATAAAAGTAAGTTCCACCGGTTCCGGGCGGTACAGAGACACAGGAACTTAGAATAAAAAAAACAATAAATATTAAATATAATTTCATCATGATTCTGCATCCATTCGTTTCTTATAAAGAATGGGTGTAAAGCGAATCAAGTAAATCATAAAAGCAAGAGTCCAGAAACCACTCGAATAGTGTAAACTCTTAAAATAGATTTCGTTAAAGAAAAGAGGAATGATAGTTCTGAGTATAGCTCCAATTTGCACGCAGGCATACATAAACAGAATCCATTTATCCGCGTGTATAATGCGGCCGCTGTGACCGAGAGCAACTCTCGTCATCATTCCTATGGCAAAAGTACCGAGAGCTCCTGTAGAAAAAAAATGCAGAGTAACCGGACCCGGATTTTGAAAAGCTTTTCCATAAAAACTTAAAAGAAGGTGTAAGATAAGCCATAAATAACCAATATGTAAGATTAGAAGAATCGGAACTTTAATGGTCTTCAAAGGTCTCCAGTAGAAAAATCTTATAGAGTTCATAAGTACAGCGAATAAATATAAAATTGCTTCTGTAAAAGCCGGAAGCACTGTTATATTTGCAAAGATAAGAAAAGAAACGGAAATGATGCTTCCATATTCAAGTAAGAGCGGAACCTTAGGACGAAAGCCAATTCGTTTTTCCATGAAAAAGGGAATAATTCTTCCTGTAATCACAACAATAATAATTCGGAGAGAAGATACAAATAGCTCTTTCGCAAATAAGAGTCTGAAAGCATCTTTATATATTCCGGAATATATATATAAAAACTTGGCAAAAAAGAAGAGGATAAGCCAGGGAAGAAAAATGTTACGATTTTTCGTGTTTGTTTTTAATTGAATCGTTAATATAACTAAAAATAAGAGAGGAAAAGGCAGAGAAGAAATTACATAAACAGGATACGGTAGATGAGGTATCAAAAAGATAATCCTTTCTAAAAGCCAGAACAGGCTGAGAAAGAAAAGAGGATAACCTGATACGGCAGGACTGCCCGACCAATTAGCAGAAGCCGTAAGCAAAAAGCCTGCCACCAGGGCAGAAGCGAAACCCGAATACATCTCGAAACCGTGCCAGTCCATAGGTGAAAAGATTCCACCGGGGAAGGCTGTTTTCCCGGTATAAAAGGAAACCCAGAGAGCCGGCATAATAAACGCAGAAAGGGCAGCGAAAAAAAACATAGAACGAAAGCCGAGAGAAAAGAAAGGATGTGTCTTCAATTTAATAAGAAACATTTTTCTTTTCTTATCCTATGTCAAGAGATATTCTTGTATCCTCGGCTTCTTTCAAATCTATAAAACCCTATCATTCCCTCCGTCTATAGGAATCTGGGCCGCGGTAGTTTTAGAAAAAGTAGGGCCGCAAAGCTCTGCCAGTAACTCTGCCACATCTTTACTTTTTATTTCAGTTTTTAATATATTATTTTTCTTATATTCTTCCACGCTTAAACCATATTGCTCGGCTCTCGCTTTTAGGACTTCATCCGTCCAGATGCCCGTATCAAAAACAGAATTGGGATGAACCGAATTGATCCGTATATTATCCTGTCCCCATTCGAGAGCAGTTACCCGCATGAGTTGATTCAGAGCTGCTTTGGATACCGAATAGGCAGCAGCCCCGGGTCCCGGAGCCGGAACGTTTTTAGAACCCACTATTGCGACTCTTCCTCCCCTGTAAGAAAGTTTCAGGAAGGGATAGGTTTCTCGAAGAATACTGAGGTTGGCATCTAAATTTATGCTCATAGTTTTTTTCCAATCAGCGGTACTTAAGGTTTCAATTCTTGAACTTTTCGGAAATATTCCTGCATTTAATACAAGCATATCAATGCCACCAAATCGTTCCACTCCCTTTTGTAGAGCTTTCTTAAATTGTTCTTCTTCTGTAAGGTCGCAGGCTATCCCGATGTACTCAGGTCTTTTATACAGGGTCTCCACGCTTGCTTGCAGATCGAGTCCGATTACAGCTGCACCTCTTTTTAAAAAAGAATCTATACAGGCTTTTCCGATGCCGGAAGCAGATCCTGTAATTAAAACTACTTCTCCGGAAAAAATAGGGGGAATTATTCCGGAACGTAACTTGGCCTGCTCCAGATCCCAGTATTCCATGTCAAAAATATCTTTTTCGGATAAGGCTTTATAAGCTCCTAATAATTCAGAACGTTCGATTATATCCATAGTATGCCGGTAGATATCGGCTGCTATAAAAGCTGCTTTTGCATTCTGTCCTGCGGTGCAGAGACCTAATTCCGAGTCAAGAATGACACGGGGAGATGGATCCAGCATGGTTTTTCTTTCTTTTGCATGGGGCTCATTCGTTTCAAAATAGGTTTTATAATTCTTTACAAATGAATCCACATCTCTTCCGATAAGAGGAATACGCTTCGTGCGGATAACATGATCCGGGGTTGCAGGTCCCTGTGTAGCGATTTTTTGCAAGTCCGGTCTATTCGTAAAATTCAAACATCTATCAGATCTATCGGAATAAAGAATCATGGCAGAACCCGCGGTTTCGGATACTTTTTTACGCAAAGAGGCCAATTCGAGTCCTATGAATTTCTTTTCATAATTATTGGAAGAACTCAGGTAGTATGCATTTTTAGATTGCAAATAACTCTCTGCCAGAGAAACCAGGTGAATCATCCTTTCATAAGATTCTTTTGCTGTATCTCCAAAGCTAAATACTCCGTGATTAAGAAGTATCATTCCTATAGTAGAACTTTTACTTTCTTTCCGGTAAAGTTCGTTACAAAGCCTTGCAAGGTCAAAGCCGGGCATAATATAGGGAATAATAACAACAGAATCACCATATATATCCTGTATTTTTTCTTTTCCATTCTCTGTATTGGTAATACTTACTACTGCATCGGCATGGGTATGGTCCACGTACTTAAAAGGAAGGATGGCGTGCAGGATAGCTTCTACCGAAGGGGAAGGAGCAGAAGCGCGGGTCATGTGGGTTTTCATTTCGTTGACCATTTCCGGATCGGATAATTCCGAAAGTCCGGCAAGTCGTATTAAATGCTGCAAGCTGACCGGTGAAAAACCGGCTTCTTCGATACTTGCCAGATCCCAGCCGCTTCCTTTTACATAAAGAATCTCTTCTTCTTCGGAAAAAAGATTTTTCTCTTTTATTTTGACGGAAGTATTTCCTCCTCCGTGTAAAACAAGGGTATCGTCCGCCCCTAAGAGTCGGGTTGTATAAACTCGTAAACCCAGGTCTCCCTTAAAATTTTTGGCATCGTCATCATTCCATAGACTTTTCATAGAGTTTATTTCTTTGGATAGTCAATGCCTGTCCAGAAGTTTTTGAAAGAGTTTTTATCCGGGTATGAAAGAAAAAAAATTCCATGAATTATCCCTTTTATCCGGTTTTGAAGAAACTCTTAAAAAAGGGAAAGAGAATTCCACTTCAATTTTTATTCGCTTAAAAAAGAATGGTGAAAAGATAATCCATACAGATTTCTTCGGGAGTTTATGTTCATGAAATTTATTATAAACCTCATCCTTTTGTTTAGCCTTCTGTCCTGTGAACGCTTACAGGATTGGGGAAGAAAACGTACCTTACGAAAACTTCAACCCAAGAAAATAACAGAGAAAGATATAGAAGAGTGGAAAGAACGTCTGAACATGACCGAAGGGGAAATAAAACTCCTCGATAGAGAAATCCACAAACTGATAAAGAAAACAAACAAAGCCGGAAGTCTCTCCTGGAGGATTGCCAGGGCCTATATGCGAATGGGGAATTACGAAATGGGAAGTATTTATTACACCCAGTCTCTCAAAGAAGATGTCGCTAAAAAAGACACGCAGGAAAGCTTAATTCATAAATACGAAACCTCTTTAGCCTACTGGGACAAAACTTTGCTCTATAAATCCCTGAACGAACAGCTTTTATATGAGGCGGGCCTTGCCTATGCAAATGCAGCGAGAGACATGGGTTGGGAACCCAAGCGAACCGAAGTGGCTATTCAAATTTTTGAATCTTTACTGGTAAAAAGTCCTGAAGATAACCGTTATCCATTCGAGTTAGCCCTGATTTACTTCGGCTCATCTACCGGCAGGCAGGTTTTAGGAGAAGCTTACTCGGATAGACCTCAAAAAGCCATATTTCTCCTTGATGGAATTCTAAAAAAGCAACCGGCAAATTTACCGACAAGATTTGCCAGGGCAAATTTCTTATATAAGTTAAATAGGGTTTCGGAAGCCAGAAATGAGTATATGCAAATTAAAACCCTGATTGAAGAATTACACGGTCGAAAGGTAATCAAAGGTAAGTTAGAAGAATATGAGTCTTATAAAAATGTATTAAAAAATCTCGACCAAATAAAAGAAAGAGAAGGAATGAAATGAAAACAAATATGCAAAATCTTTACCCCTTAATATATTCTTTTTATGGAATATACGAAGTAGTTTACAAACAAAATCTACATTTAATTGCCCGGTCAATTGAAGAACTGGCAGAACTGGCCCTATCCCGCTTGCAAAAAATCAAAAGAGAAAAATACTTACAAATTGCAAGTGAAGTCTACGAAAAGTGTAAGGCCCTAAATTTATCTTTTATAGATTACTATGATACGTCTTATCCTCCTCTTTTAAAAGAGATTTACGACCCTCCTATTGTTTTATTTTACAAAGGAAATAAAGACTTATTCCTGAAAAACTATGTAGCAATTGTAGGAACCCGTAAACCTTCCCATATATCCAGACTCGCCTGTCATTTCCTGCCTTCTTACCTCAGGACGAAAGGTTTTGAGGGTCTTGTTTCCGGGATGGCCTCCGGCATAGATAGAGCGTCTATGTTGGCAGCTCTCGAAGGGGACATGCCCGTAATAGGAGTTCTCGGAACGGGTCTGGATAAGGAATATCCATCCTCCAATCGCGATCTGTATGAAAAGATGAATAAGAGTAATTCTTCCTTGCTCATCAGTGAAATGTTCTACGGAGAAAATACAAACCGCTGGTCTTTTCCGAGAAGAAACCGCATCATTACAGGGCTCTGTTCTTCGGTTTATATTATGGAAGCCCCGGCTAAGAGTGGAGCTATTTCCTCTGCTTACCATGCATTATCTCAAAATCGTGATATATACATTTTTACTCATCCGGAACAAAAGAACAATGCAGGAGGAGAAAAGCTACTTTCAGAGGGAGCCAATCGGGTTCAGATTGAAAATATAGGAAGTGGTTCTGAGCAAATTTTACATATCAGTGATTTAGTCGGAGAAGAATACTGTCGGATACCTTCCGAGTTGGCTTCTGTAGTTCAAAAAGAAATGCAGGGGAAACTTCAAAACCTGGGAGATGGATATTATCGAAAAGCATCATAAAACATTTGGTTCACCAGGGATTATGCACGGGCTTTCTATCTTTTAAGAAGGGAAACTTGTTCCGATAGAATTGAAGAGTTTCTTTGGAGATTTCAACGATAAAAATTTCCTCTCTGCCGGTATCCTGTATCAAATTTTTTCCGAAGGGATCATATAGAGAGGTATGTCCCGGAAAATTTTTTACATTGCGCTTGCCGGTATTTCCTACCCGGTTTACTCCGAGCACAAAAGCCTGGTTTTCTATAGCCCTCGCTTTTAAAAGTGTATCCCAGTGTTCAATTCTTTCATCCGGCCAGTTGGCAATTAAAAGGTACAGATCCGTTTGTCCCGCACTTCTTCGGAAAATTTCCGGAAACCGCAGGTCGTAGCAAATCAGCAGACTGAGAGAAAAACCTTTATAGTCAAAACAGCAAAGCTCTTCTCCGGCTGTATAAAACTTTTCTTCGCCTACAAAAGAAAAAGGATGGTTTTTCAGGTAATGCTTGACTTCTCCATTCGGAAAAAAAAAGGAAAAGGTATTTAAAGGGGCCTTTTCTCCATTTTCCTGTATCCAACCACCTCCTACAGCAGCCTTTTTTGCTTCTGCCAGCTTTTTTAAGAAAGTCTCCGCCCTGGCTCCGCGGGGTTCTGCCAGCCTGCGACTATTCATAGTATAACCACTAAGAAAGGTTTCCGGGAAAAGGATCATGTCGACGTCTTGTAATTCGTTCAGAAGTTTTTCCATTCTCCCCAGGTTTTCATCCGGTTTTTCCCAGAGAATGTCGGGTTGAACAGCGGCAATTCTTAAAGTTTCCATTCACCCATACAAGAAGTATTTTTCTGAAAAGACAAGATTTTTTCTTGAAACCTGTTTGAAAAAATCGGTAATTTAGAAATATACTGCAACTAATATAGATAAAAGGAAAATCGGAATGAAATATCTATCCTTACTTTTTTTACTCTTCAGTCTTATTGTTTCCTGTAGTTCAGGAGCAAAGCGCTTAAATGAAAAGAAAGACCTGGTAGCCGATAGCGGAAGCCTAACCAGACTTGAAATGGAGGAGGCTGCTGTCAAATTAGCCTCTTCTATATCCAAACATTTTAAGAAAAATAAACCGGCAGCCGGGGTTTTTGTAGAGCTCTTACGCACTAAAAATGAAACTACAGAAGAAATACCTACTGATATTTTTGATAATGCACTTGTAAATACTTTACTGGCCAAAGGGATTTACACAGTTCGTTCGGAAAATCTGAAAGAAGCACTCGAAAAACTAAAGCAAGATCAGGAATTAGGAGGAAATCTTTCAGCCGGTGAACTAAAATCTCCTAATTATTTTATAAAAACCCAGATAGATGAATCCGTTTTTAGACAGGATGGTGACAAAATCGTAGAGCAGGTGATAAACGTTGAGCTTCGAAGTGTAGAAACCACTCTTGTAGCCTGGTCAGATAAGGTCGCCTTTCGTAAAAAAGCCAGGAGCAATTCGGGTGTAGGCTGGTAAATACTTTGAAAATCTTTCTATCTCTTTTTGTTCTACCTCTTTTTGTTTCCTGTTCCGCTTCTTATCAGGAAAGGATTGCAAAGACCGAAACAGCTTTTTATTCGGGAAATTATGAAGAAGCGATACCTGATATACGCGAAATTGTGCAGGATTCGGAAAACAAGGACAGGCTTTTATATCTTATGGAAGCAGGAATCATTTTTCATACCAAGGGTGATTATGAAAAAAGCGTAATTGTTTTTGAACAGGCAGAAGCCATTGCGGATACTTTACAGGTCAGTGCACTTCGACAGGGTCTATCTTTTGTTATGAGTGATGAAGAAGCAAATTTCCGGGGAGAAGACTTCGAAAGAGTTCTGATAAAGTTTTATCTGGGATTAAACAAGTTGATGCTGAAAGACCATGAGGCTTCCAAAAGATACTTTAAAAAAGTCGAATATGAGCTAAAAGAGATGAAATTTTCAACAGCCAGTTACAGACAAAATCTTTTAGCAAGGTATATAAACGCAATTGTTTCTGAATACCTCGGTAAATATAACGATGCCAGAGTGCAATATAAGCTTATCAGTCAATTAAACCCGGAATATAAAAAAGTATTAGGAGACCGTTACATTCTGGCTCTTAAAGAGAAAGACCTTGCCGATCAGAAGGAATTTGCGGAGGGTCAAAACTATATAGAAGCCTATGATGCCGGTATGCAGCCCATTCCGTACAGAGAAGGGCTTGCGGAAGTAATCATAATACATCAAGCCGGTAAGTCTGCGGTGAAGGTCTCGAGAGGACGATTATTTGAAGATAAGGTTTTCGGACCCATGTTGCGTTCTGCCATAGAGGGTTCCCTTCGTATGGGAGGAACGGGTCTAAGTCTCGGGGGAGTGACTGCCATGTTTGCAACGGCTGAAAACCCGATTCCCAAATATGAAACAAGAGATACGGCTTCTGCAAGAGAAGGAGAAGTATATATAAATGGGACCTCACTCGGTAAAACTACAGTTCTAAACAATTACTCGGAAACGGCTATAGCCAGTTTCGAAGAAAATTATTCAGAAATTGTAGCAAAGAATGTGGCTTCTATTGCAACCAAGTTTGTGGCCTCTGCTGCTACTGCCTATGCAGCCAAAGAAGCGTTTAAAATGTCAAAAAGCAAAGGCGGAAAGAATAAGCGGGACGGAGCTGCTATGGCCGGTCTGGAGCTTGCCGGAGAAGTGGTGGGTCTCGCTGCCGGGCTTGTAGTTTCGGCCACTATGTCGACTACCATAAAACCGGATTTGCGTTGTTGGAGGTTAATACCTTCTAATTTCCAGGTAAAGCGAATCTTTATTGAGCCGGGGACATACCAGTTTAGCCTGAGAAATATGGGAGCAACTGTATCCAATTCACCTTCAGTAACAGAAACGGTAGAGGCGGGTAAACCTACTTTTCTAAGTTTTAGAACTTTCTAATTTTCTGATATAGTTCTATGGATACCTGTCCCGGTGCTTTCGGTTCACCGAGGCAGGCGTAGGTGAAAACAGAAGAAAACTTTTCCGGAAAAATTCTTGCCATCATCCCCAGTTCTCCCATTGAAATAGCGGCTATCTTTTTCTCGAGAGATAGTTGTTTTACCCCCGAAAAGAATTCATAAAACTCAGAAATGTTCCTGGCTTTAACTGCAAACTTATATACAATGCTTCTTCCCCGGATCGCTTCTCTTTCAGAGAGAAGTGTCTGCATTTCCGACAGGGTAATGGCTCTCTCAAAATTGTGATAGGAATAAATAAAGCTATACTTTTCCCCTTTGAAATCGTCAAAGAAGGATTCTTTCAGATTCAGCTCCAGATCGAGATAATTCCTTTCACTATCATTGTCTTTTAAAAGAGACAAAACATCTTCCAGTTTTAAATCCCGGTTTCCCTCTAAGCTGGAATCAGCAGGAACTCTATAGGTAAAGATAAGAGGTTTTTTAATATTTTTTAATATACTCGTAAGTTCTTTTTTGATAAAATCTGTTGAACAGAGGTCAAAACGCACTTCAAGTATATCAACAGATTCTAAATTATAAGTATTTAATATTTTAAGTTCTTCTTCGGAAAGGCTGAGAACTAAAAGAGCCCGGGCTTTTTTTATAAAGCCCGGATCCACTCGTCCACACCTTTGCAGATTTTTTTCACAGTAGGCATGTGAAACACGATTCCTAAGTGCCCCTGTTCGTATTTTACTGTTACCTTATTTTTTGTATTAAAATATTGCAGGTCTTCTTCTAGAATTTCTGCCGGCACAATGGCATCCACCGTTCCTACTACAGAATACAGGGGAAGACGAAAATTTCGTTGTTCAGCGGTATAATTAATTCTACCATCATAAGAAAGAAAAGCCTTCTCACTGCTGAGCTGAGAACGAATAAACTGAAGGATAACCTTGGTAGACTCTTCACAAAAAACATCTTCAATTAAAAAATACCACTCGGAAGGAGAGATCTGTTTGTAGCCCACAAAGTCTTTTATGTTTACAACCTTGGTTCCGATGGTAAAGGAAAACTGACGTAAGGAAGAATGCATATTTAAGAGAAATTTAAAGAACTTATTTAAGTCGATTGTTGTAAAGGCAGTGTGCACAGATGTGGTGGTAAAATTTATAAGAAAATCAAGTAAGAAATTAGGCGGAATCATATTCACACCTTTCTTAAGAGTATCAAAACCCATGAAGTTAGACTTGAGAGTAATATAATTCGGGGAAGTAATGGATACGATTCCTTCGATATACTTTTCCGGATCGGGAAGCGTTGCATCTCTTTTGATACGGCGTATAATATTATAGCTTGAAGTATAAAAGCGAGGAATCATGCCTCCCATACTGTGACCGACTACTACCAGTCTATCATCCGGATGATGTTCCTTTATCCATTTTAGTACAGCCGGGAAATCATCCTGTACATAATCATCTACCGTCCAACCATCGCGTATTCCGTGGGGAGGAAGGGTCTGTCTCGAACGTCCCCTCATATCCATGGAAAAAACTTTATATCCATAACTAAGGCACATCTCTCTTGCAAGCTTATCCATAACAGAACGCCGGCAGAAGAAACCCGGTATCATAAGAAGAACTATATTGGTATCATTCTGCTTTTCAGGTATGAAGCGCTTTAAGCTGACCGAGTAGCCGTTCGTGGTGGGAACAATGAAACTTGCATCGAGACGGTAATTTTTCTTATAGCTGTGTGAGCGAAAGATAATAGAGGTAACAGGTTCCTGTTGATGGGGAATCTTCGTATAGAACAGATAGCGGGACATAGAATTCGAATCTGATTTTTCTATGTTCTTTCTTGCCATATAGGCGTCCTGATTTCCATCCAACTCCTTTGCTACAACAAATTCAATTACCTCAAAAAGAGAACTTAATTGTCGTATAACTTCTCTTCTTTGCAGGTGATTGAGAGGATCTTTACGAATTCCCCAGAGAACACCGATGGGATTATCTTTTACAAAAAGTGGTAGACCTACTGCATAGTTCATAGTAGGAGTTCTGAGAGACTCCATGTTTTCGTGCATTTTCTCATCACGGATATTGAGAAATTCTATTTCGGGTCTGTGTCCGGCTGTAAAATCAATGATAGCTTTTTGCAGGATCTTTGTGGTAATGTTTAGCTCATCTCCAATAGGAGTGGGTTTGGCTTTGGAATTAAACTCCTCTACCGATTTGTCGCCTTTTTTATCAGCAATTTCTCTTAGTTTAAAAAAGGTGGAAGAGGCAACTACTTTTGTATCCGTATTTTGAATGACTTCAAACATGGAATAATGAAACATGGGTTGTTCATCAGATAGGCGAAGAGCCACCATCTTATTTACAAAAGAAGACCATACCTGTTCGAGAAATTTATAGATGGAATTTGGAACCGGGAAAATAAAAATCTCTTCCTGATTCACCATAAATTCACTGTGTATCCTCGCACTGGGTTTAATTAAAGTCTTCTTCATGATCTGCCCCTATCAATTATTTTACTGTATATCCATTATAAGGTAAGGTAATTTTCATAGAAAAAAATGAAGGTGTAGCTATGAAATATATCAGGAAATCTTTTCGTTCAATCTCTTATATAATTCCATTATACTTTATACTGGGATTCACATCTTCTATCCGAACTCATCCGAGAGTGGACAAACTGCTTTTCTTTTCCTGCTTTCAGCAAAAGAAAGCTGTAGACTTAGCTTCGTATATTTTTTTAGAAAAACCGGATATTTACCTTTTTTTGGGAGACAATGTCTATCCAGAAGGAGAGAATCTTGAAGCTTTAAGTCTGGCCTACAAGCAGCTAAACATCCACCCTTTCTGGAAAGGATTAAAAAAGAGAGAAGCTAAAATGTTTGCCATCTGGGATGACCATGATTACGGAATCAATGATGGAGGAGCGGAAAATCCGTTTCAGGAAGCATCCAAAGAACTTTTTTTAGAAACATTTTCATTTCCACCAAAACATCCTCTTCGAAATCGGAAAGGCTTATACTACTCAGAGGTTTTTGGAGAAGGACAGGAAAAACTTAGAATTATTTTTTTAGATACCAGAACCTTCCGAACTCCTTTAAAAAAAGGACCTCTTTTTTTTCGATTCTTCTCTCCTTATATAGAAAATTGGGAAACGGGAGCTACTTTTTTAGGAAATAAACAGTGGGAATGGCTGGAATCGGAGCTTCAAAAAGAAGAGGCGTTTTTGCTTCTCATTTCCGGAATTCAGGTTTTGCCCTATGAACATCATTTTGAACGCTGGGAAAACTTTCCTCTCGAAAGACTCAGGCTTTTAAACCTTCTGGAAAAATACCAAAAAAGAAACCTTCTTATTTTGAGCGGAGACAGGCATTTTGCTGAAATTTCCCGTTTTGAAAATCAGAATGGTTTTCGGTTTTTGGAACTAACTTCGAGTTCTTTAAATAAGCCCTATGGCGATTACGTAGTTTCAGATAATCGATATCGATTAGGAAATTATTATTCCGGAGAAAATTATGGAACTATTCAATTTGATTGGAAAAGACAAAAGCTTACCGGAGAACTCAAGAAGAAAGGAGCAGGTGTAATCAATCGAATTATTCTGAATTACTAATCAACCTGCCCCGTAAAAAGGTACTTAATACGCCCTGATTCCATCGGGAATATTCAGAACAGCTCCTTTTTTAATACCATTTCTATCATACCAACCCTGGTTCACTTCGAGTGCATACATAGCTTTCCCGGAAGATGGATAAACTTCATTGGTTTGCAGGGGTCGCATGTCCATGGTTTCAAATAGAATCCTGTCCTTCCCGAAATAGGCAATGGACAGGGGCAGGTAAGTATTTTTCATCCAGAAAGTTCTGTATTCTTCTGTAGGAAAGATAAATAGCATTCCTGTATTTTCCTCCATAGTTTCCCGAAACATAAGCCCCGTTTGTCTGGCTTCGGGGCTGGCTGCTATTTCTACTCGCAGTCTTTTTCCGCCTATGGAAATATCCAGAAGTGGATTTCGCAGAATATGCTCCGGAACTAAATGAAGTGGAAGAAAGAATAAAAGAAAATAGAGAATTCGCTTTTTCATAATTTTTAGTTTACCTGAATTATTATTTCGTTCTTAGAAATTGGGCGCTCTTTTTTCTAAAAACGCACTTAAGCCCTCTTTTGCTTCCTCTTTTTGAAATAGTGCAGCAAAACTAACTTTTTCCTGGTAAAGCCCTTCTTCCATACTCAGATCCAGTCCTCTATTGATTACATTTTTTGCTTCTCGAGTTGCTATCGGACCTCTTTTTAAGATGGAAGCGGCATACTTCTCACAGGTTTCCATTAAAGCTTCCGGACTGACAAGAGCATTGGCAATTCCCATTTGATAAGCATCTTCTGCGGAATACATTTCTCCCGATAAGACCACTTCCATAGCTTTTCCTTTTCCTACCAGTCTTCCCAACCTCTGAGTTCCTCCGAATCCGGGGATTAAACCAAGACTCACTTCCGGAAGTCCAACTTTGGCCTTTTCGGAGAGAACTCTCATATCACAGGCAAGAGCCAATTCCAGGCCTCCTCCAAGAGCAAAACCATTTATCCCGGCAATAGAAATGAGTGGAGAATGCTCGATTTTTCTAAAAACGGATTGGCCGAGATTGGAAAATACATAGGCTTCTTCTGCTTTGAAATTTTTCATCCTTGCAATATCGGCACCTGCAACAAAGGACTTTCCACTTCCTGTAAGGATAAATAATCTCATGTTAGCATCAGATTCCAGATACTCCACACATTTTTCCAGCTCTTTTAAGACCTCTTCATTTAAAGCGTTTAAAGCTTCCGGTCTATTTATTTCTACTATACTATACTTTTCTTTTTTTTCTATCTTCAGAAATTGAAATTCCATATGGTTCCTCTTATTTATTCTATCTCAAATATTAAAAACATTGCATCATCGGTGAAATCACTATTACCCTGGAAACTGAGTACATCCAGTAGCACATTCCTTTTTATTTCAGCTAAACTTAAATGATTATAAGCATTCAGTATTTTTAAGAGACCTTCAGCCCCGAGTTGTTCTTCTTTATTATTCATACACTCAATAATACCATCCGTATACAAAAAGAAACGATCCCCGGAATTTAATGCAAATTGAAAGCAGTCGGCTACAGGTTCTCGAATTTTAAAACCCAGAAGGGTTCCCAGAGTTTTTATCTCTCTAAACTCCCCCTCTTTCGGACAATAGAGAATATAAGGATGACCTGCATTGGCAATTAAAATCTCATTTTCATGGAAATTTAAGAACATGTAAATAGCTGTAGCATGGTAGCTATTAAAATCAGAATATAATTTATCATCAAGGTACGTCAAAAATCTGTCCGGTGTGAGTTTTAAAATATAGGGCATATTCGATACCATTACTTTTAGAATGGCTGCTACCATGGCAGAAGAAATTCCATGACCGGCAACATCTGTAAGAAATATACCCACATTTCCTTCTCTCAACTGAATAAAGTCGTAAAAGTCTCCACCAATGTGTTTATGGGTTTTCCGAAACACTTCAAAGCGCAGACGATTGAGTTTACGATTAGCCGGGAAAAGACACTCCTGGACATTCCTTGCGAGCTTTATATCTTTCTGCAAGGAAATTTTTTCTTTAAATAATTGTATATAAGATATAACCGCATTTTTTCTGGAGTCATAAACCAAAAATGCAATAAAGCCTGATGCAGAAAAGATAATAAAATTAAATATTACTTCGTTCCATAATATTTTTAAGTTATAAAAATGAAGATTAATAAAGTAAAATATTAGGAAAACTAAAAAAGATGATAAACTGGAAATTATAATACTATTTTTATCCAGACGGGTAGCCTGCATGATGATTACCAGGCAAAAAACGATATAGTATCCATTATTGCTGAATAAATTCTCTCTATAAATTACATTAAAATCAAGTGAATAAAAATAGTAATGCAATAGAACAATCAAGTAAATAGAAGAAGAATATAAAATCGGTTTTAGGTTTCTATTTCCCTTGCTGAAGATAAAACCAAAAAAACGAACAAAACTATAACCGATAGTTAAAAAAATTAAAGAAGGGCTGTGTTCAATTGGAAAAAGAAATAAAGAAGGATAGAAAAGGAAATGCAGGTAAAACCCTATTTTTACTCCTAATCTATCAAGACTAACCTCTTTTTCTTTAAATAATTTTTCTTCTAGAAGCATTTATCTCTGAGTTCCCCGGTGCAAAGCAGAATGATAAACAATCTCGGAACCATTTAAACGAATATAGAGATTCTCTCCAGATTGAAGAAATTTATCCAAATAAGAAACAAGTTTTTGGGCCTCTTCACTATTTTTCTTTCGAAAAAAAAATGGGTAAGACTGGGATTTATAATTGTAAGGGAAACGATCCGAAACTAGAAGAGTCACCCTGTAATGATCTTTTCTACTTTCTATAACAATATGACTAACATTTTTCCTGTTAATCACCCTTTCCGTAATATCCAATCCCCAGGGATGGACTTGTATTCTCTCCTGAGCAAAGCTCAATTCTCCTAAAACAAGGACAATGAAGAAGTAAAAAGCTATTATAGAACGAAAGTTCACAATTCCAAAAAAACTTATATCCATGATAAATGCAAGGAAAGAATAGAACTTAGATTATCAATTTTTTTGTAGGGGCCTTAGTTACATTGAAATGTTTCATCTAACAGAAATTATAATTGTAAGATTGCCTTGGAATAAAATCCTTGTGATATGTCTTTTGAAAAAAGGATTTTGGAACTGGGACTTAATCTACCTGATGCACCGAAAGCTATCGCTTCGTACATACCCGCTCAAAAATCAGGAAATTTACTTTTTACTTCCGGGCAACTACCTGTAAGAAATGGTGAAATGCTCTCCAAAGGCCCTATACGTGCCGGGATGGATTTGAATCCAGCGTTTGAAGCCAGTAAACAGGCCTGCTTAAATGCACTTTCAGCTGCAAAAGCCCTGCTGGGAACCCTCGATAAAGTGGAAAAAGTTTTAAAAATGAATGTTTTCGTTGCCTCAGAGCCTTCCTTTACCGAGCAACACCTCGTTGCAAATTCGGCCAGTGAACTTTTACAATTAATTTTTGGAGAAGATGGAAGACATGCAAGAGCTGCGGTAGGAGTTTCCAGCCTCCCTTTAAACGCCAGCCTGGAGTTAGAATTGATCCTGTTATTGAAGTAATGAAGAATCTTGCTCTGTTTTTTAGCCTTTTTTATCTCTCTATAGTCGGTTGGTTCAGGGCTTCTATTTTTGCAGTTAAATCTTTTTTCACTTTCTGGTGGAAAAAAAGTATTTTAGAGCAGATTTCCATTGCTTCTATGATAATCCAGGTTTATTTCACTTTTAAGCAATGGATAAGCTACGAGGTTAATTTTTTAAACATAAAAGAAACCATTTATATTTCAACCAATGTAAACTTACTTTTTTTCATGATAGCCATTTCTCTTCCGCTTTTGCATTTTTTCTGGAACCATACCTGGTTTAAACATTATTACGTTTTCTCCCAGATCTTTCTGAGTCTGCTGTTTATTGCCGGTTTTTTGTTTCCCAGACCCATTTTTACAGATATGCTTTTAAAAACCGATTACAGAATTAATAATTACGCCTATTTTTTTGCCGGAATTTGCCTTGTGAATCTTTTTCTGGCTATCTGGAGGTATTATTCTTCCAGACCGGAGCCTTCCGGTTCTAACTCGGACAAACCAAAAGAAATCCCTGAAAAATCTTAAAATATTCCCATATCCATTCTGGCTTCTTCGGAGGCCATGGTTCTTGGATCCCAGGGAGGAGACCAGACAACTTCCACTTCCACTTCCTCGATTTCCTCCAATCGTAAAACCTCATTTTCTATAGATGTTTTCAGGTAAGGGCCGGCCGGACAGCCCATACTGGTAAGAGTCATGTCTATAAAAGCTTTTTTTCCTTCGACGCGAATTTCATAAATCAAACCCAGATCCACCAAAGAAATATATAATTCCGGGTCTTCTATAGGTTTTATAGCTTCAAAAACTTTCTTTTCCAGTTCCCCTGTAGGTTCTATTAGCATATTATATCTCCATTTCTACGTATGAAATACTTCTTCTATAGTTTCCCAGGCCAAAAAAACACAACGATGCCGATTCAAATAAGGCCTGGCCGTAAGCAGGGCCCGAAACCGGGAGAGCTCCAGGTCGAGTTCCAGCCTGTTTGAAAAATAAGCTTTCAAATTTTTACTTATCTCGTTTAGTTCCTTAAAAGTTTTTCCAATAGATTCCCGGCAAAGAATCTCTCCGGAAACCGTGCAGAGCATACAGGCCTCTGCCTGAAATGAGGCATCGATTATTCTATTTTCGAGAAGTGTAAAATAAACGGTTATTTCATCACCACAAAGCTGATTCTTTTTCGAGCTGAAGTGAGTATAGCTTTCCATTGCTTTTCTATATACCAGATTCTTATAAATATCTAATAAAGAATCAGAATAAAGCTTACTTTCTAAGGACACGGCCGAAGATCTCCTTCACCGTTTTTAAACCATGAATAAAGGCATCTATATCTTCAAGGGTATTGTACAGATAGAAACTCAATCTGGCCGTACCGGATATTTTGCATTTCTTCATAAAAGGCTGACAGCAATGATGTCCCACTCGAATGGCAATTCCCTGTTCGTCTAAAATACTACCCACATCATGCGGATGAACCCCTTCCATATTAAAGGAAATGACCCCTCCTCTTTTAGAAAGATCTTCCACTCCGTATAATTCAATTCCTCCGAACTTATAAAGTTCTTCGAGGGCATATTGGGTAAGTTTTTGCTCATGTTTTTGAATATTTTCAAGTCCAACCGCCTCAAGATAGTCAATCGCCTCGGCAAAAGCAATAACTCCGGCTATATTAGGCGTTCCGGCTTCCAGTTTAGCGGGAAGGTCGGCATAGGTAGAACGGTCTTTTTCTACATCGAGTATCATATCTCCCCCTCCCATCCAGGGGGACATTCTTTCCAACACATTTTCTTTTCCGTAAAGAACTCCCACACCGGTTGGACCGAGCATCTTATGGGCAGAAAAAGCATAAAAATCTATATCCAATTCCTGAACATTCACCGGTATGTGACAGACTCCCTGGGCTCCGTCTAAAAGGACTTTGGCTCCAACGGAATGAGCTTTTTTTACGACCGTTTTAATGTCATGCATGGTTCCGGTAACATTGGACATCTGAGATATAGCTACCAGTTTGGTTCGATAGTTGATAATTTCATCTAATTGACTGTAATCCAGACTTGAATCTTCTTTTAAGGGTATAAACCGTAAGACGGCTCCTTTTTCTTTTGCCAGCATGTGCCAGGGAACGAGGTTGGAATGGTGTTCGAGTTCATTCAAAACGATTTCATCGCCCCGACCGATATTCTCCCTTCCCCAGGCCTGAGCTACCATATTGATGCTTTCGGTGGCATTTCTTGTAAAAATAATAACCTTTGCACAGCGAGCATTTATGAAGTCGGCAACTTTAATCCTCGTTTTTTCGTAGAGTTCGGTCGCTTTTTGGGATAGATAATAAATTCCGCGGTGAATATTCGCATTTTCCTCTTTGTAATACCGATCCAGGGCATCGATAACCTGAAAAGGTTTCTGGGAACTGGCTGCACTATCGAGAAAAACCAGAGGTTTTCCGTTCATTTTGGTAGAAAGAATAGGGAAATCGGTTCTCAGTCTGTAAGGGTCAAGACTCATATTAATCCTCCAGGTCTACTTCAATATCGGTTCTATTCACCCGAACCGGGAAAAGTTTTATGGGTTCTGTAGCCGGCATACAGAGAGCTTCTCCAGTTTTTAAGTCAAACTGGGCAAAATGTCTGGGACAGGTCAGGATACAATCGTCGAGTTCCCCTTCTGAAATGGGTTCTCCATCATGAGTGCAGACATCTTCAAAAGCAATATAGGTATCTGTGTTTTTAAAAATGCCAACACGAAAAAATTTTGTTTCCACAATTTTCATTTTTATATCTTCAAAATCTGTTGTCTCTGCCAGTTTTACAAATGCCATTTCATCTACCCTTAGAGTTCAATTTTTCGAGTAAGGACTCAAGTATATCGGAGGAAATTTTTTCATTCGGAATTTTGTCGGTTATAGAAGCTAAAAATCCCTCCAGTATCAGGGCGCGGGCTTCTTCTTCATTGAGTCCTCTCGACATTAAGTAAAATAATTCCTCTTCTTTTATCTCTCCCATAGTAGCACCATGAGAGCAACTCACATCTTCCGAAAAAACTTCCAGACAGGGAATGGATTCAGCACGGGCTTTTGGGTCCAAAATCAGGTTATTATTTAATTGACTGGCCTGTACATGTTTTAAGCCGGCAGGAATCCAGAGCTTTCCGGTAAAAATATGGTGCGACTTATCCCGCACGACTGCCTTCATCAAAAGCTTGCTTGTTGTATAACTTTTCAGATGACGAATACTGAATTCCACATCCTGCACTTCGCGTTGTATGGTGCCAATCGCAGCAAAAGAAAAAATATTTGCCCCTTCTCCCCTGAGGTCCGAATCAAAAAAGGTTTTCCCTCTATATCCATCCAGGTTAAAGTAGGAAAGATTTAAATGGGAATTTTGTTCCTGGGAAGAATAAAAGGTTTTAAAGTGAAAGCTTGAATCGGAAAGTTGTTCTAAGCTTATGAAGTCTATATTAGCAGAATCTTCTAAGAAAAGAGCCGTAAAAGGACAGTAAAGTTCTAAATCTTCATTCGCAGGAAGTCTGGTTTCTTCTTTCACTACTGCTTTCGCAAACTTTCCAATTTTAATGATATTTAAAGGAAGAAAGGGGGCTTCGGAATGATTTTCCAAAATTGAAAAAATACCGGCTATATGATTCTTTTCAGAAAGTTCCAAAAAACAGGTCGAGGTGAAAAAACTAAAATTAAGTAAGCTAAAAAAACTCTCCGAATAGTATTCCAGAAGAAAATCGAGTTTTTTCCTAAGAAATTCTTCTTCTCCGGGATTCAATTCAGAGAACCTTTTCAGACAATTTCCTCTGTTTTCCGTAAAATAAGTTTCTGAATACTTCCAGTGCTGGATCAACTTTTCCAGTTTTAAGTTAGATAAGGAAAGCTTCCTCCAGGATTCCAGGCTTGCATTAGGAATCGGAACCCTTTGTAAAACATGAAAAGCATTTCTTCGGAATTCTTTCAACCAGAAAGGTTCCTTTATCTCTTCCGTTCTTTGAAAGAGAACTGCTAATTCAGCATGTAAGGAAGGATTTTTTAGGGTTGCTGTACTCATCCGGGTCTCCTTATTTACTCACCCAATCGTAACCTTTTTCTTCCAATTCAAGAGCCAGATGTTTATCGCCACTCATGACAATTTTTCCATCTACAAAAACGTGGATAAAATCAGGAATCACATAATTCAGCATCCTCTGGTAGTGGGTAATGAGAAGAAGAGCATTATTTTCATTTTTATAACGGTTAATGCCTTCACAGACCTGCTTTAAAGCGTCTATGTCCAGACCGGAATCCAGCTCATCGAGTATACTGAGCGAGGGTTGTAGGAGACTGAGTTGTAAAATTTCATTCCGCTTTTTTTCTCCACCGGAAAAACCATCATTCACATAACGGGAAGTAAATGATTTGTCCATGTGCAAGGCCTCCATTGCTTCGTTCAGTTCTTTACGAAACTCTCGAACCGGTATGTCAGCACCCCTTTTGGCTCGTAAAATGGTTCGCAGGAAATTGGCTACATTGACTCCGGGGATGGCCGTAGGATATTGAAAGCTTAAGAAAATACCTTTTTTAGCCCTTTCATCGGTGCTGAGAGAAAGTATGGACTCACCTTTAAAAAGAATATCACCTCCTGTAATCTTATAAGAAGGATGTCCCAGGATAATATTGGAAAGGGTACTCTTGCCGGAACCGTTTTTCCCCATAATAGCGTGGGTCTCTCCCGCCTGAATCTCTAAATTGACCCCTTTTAAAATTTCCTTACCCTCTATATTCGCATGTAGGTTAACAATCTTCAGTAATTCTGGCAAAACTCCCTCCCGAACAACTTATATTTTTTAGAATCATTCTAATTATTAGACTTTTATACTGGCTTATCGTGACAAGCTTTTCTTAGCATTTAACTTTTGCGATTAGAATTAAATTCGCATTTAAGTTAAACGTGAAAATCACATATTGGAGCTGATGTTCCATATCATAAAATGGCTTGGTTACCCCCCATTTCTTTTTAAAATAATATGCCTCGGCCTTATGTCTCATGAAATAGGGTTTCCAGGCGTAATTATTCCCAATATGTTTAAAATCTTCTTCCCAGGAGTTATCTTCTTTATGAACATAACTGGGAGATAACTGGTAGCCGTGCATATCAACCAGAAAAACCTCAAGAATACCGGATGGTAAACTCGGAAGAATTTTTTCTACCCGGGATACATGAACCTGACTGGTTTCTGTCTCTAAAATTTCAATAGATTCCAGAACTGAACTCAGGTGATCCACCAGATCCTGTTGAGTAGAATAATCCTCTACGAGCTCCAGGAAACGTATTCCACCAAATTTTTCCAAAATAATGCTTAAATCATCAGCAAAGAGGGAAGTGTTCTGAAACTCCGACATGGCCTTGGAAAAATAAAAACCCTGAAGAAGGTTTGCTCCCATGGAAAGGGCCAGGGTTAACTCTTTTTCGGTTTCTATTCCCTCAAATAAAAGCTCACTCCCGAGTTTTAAAGACATTTCTGAAATAGCATCTAAAACGTGCCGAAAAGAAGTTCGGTTCAGGCTTTCTCGCATAATTCTTATGTCTACTTTGATGATATCCGGGTGTATATAACCTATTCTTTCCAGATTAGAAAACCCTGCTCCCATATCATCAATGGCAATTTTAAAACCATAATTGCGGAAAATGTTTACCATCATCAGAAGTCTTTCGGTCTTTCCATCGAATTCATCTTCCGTAATTTCAATTACTATATTTTTCCTGTCAATCTCATACTTCTCAATAAGCTGAATCAGGTGGAAACGTCCGGGGTCTAAAAGCTCATCCTGGTGCACACTGGAGAGAATATTAGGCATAAAATTAAAAAAGAGTTTGGTATTATTGCCGGAATTCTTCAGGTATTTAATGGCTTTTTCCCGAATAATCCTATCCACCTGGACTTTTTGGGTAAGATTAAAACGCTTTCCGTGAAAATAAGGACCTAAAGAAAGAAATTGATCATGGGTTATCGAGTAAAGCCTTCCCAATACCTCATATCCCAGTATTTTGCGATTGATAGCGTTCACTATAGGCTGGTAATGAGGAACATACAACTCTTCGTTGATGATGCTGTTTAAAGATTCAGGTATAAAATTTTCAAGATCCATTCTTTCCATTTCAGGGTTATTCATAAGGAGAATATTTTCCACTTTTATTTCTAAAATAGGATGCTGTAAAAGACTATTTTTTGATTGCTTTTCTTTTACCATTCCCGATATTTTATGGAAACCTACGAAAAAAAAATCCTTTTCTTTTGGAATATATATTATAAAAGTAAATAATCATAGAACTGATAAAAAATTATAGATTCCTGATTTCTGGAAAAAAAGATGTGTTACAGGCACACGGGAATTTTTAAGTGGGTTAAGTTTTTTTGAAAACTAAAATGATTGAACTGAAGAGTTTAAGTAACAGAATTCTTTCTGGTGAAAAAATAGAGTTAATCTATAGCTTTATCACCGATCTGGACTATCAGGATTTATTCTGTTTAACTCAGTATGTTATGGTAGCTCTGGAAAGAGCCTACCTTATCGAAGCAGTATTCATGGTTTTAAAAGAAATCCTCGTTAATTCCAACCGCGCCAATGCAAAAAGAGTTTTTTTCGGTCAGAAAAATCTGGATATAAATTCCCGTGAAGATTACGAAGAAGGAATTTCCCTTTTCAAGAAAGTAGTACTTGAAGAGTGGAAGTCTTTTCAGCCTTTATTAGAAAATTCAGATTTTTACATCAAACTTATCATCCACAGGAAAAATAATTGCCTTCATTTTCAAATAGCGAACAATTCAGAACTGATCGAAATCGAAAAAGATAGGATTCATTCCCGGATCCTCGCTTCAGACAAATATGATGATATTATCACTGCTTACCGGGAAGTGGCTGACTACCAGGAAAGTGCGGGCCTCGGGATCGTGATGATGATTCTATTCTTAAGAAGTATTCATCTTTCGAAAGATAATTTAAAAATCCACTCCGAAAACGGTCATACGACTACATTTTTATCTATTCCGGAAGTTATCATTCCGCAGGAAGTAAGCAACAAAGTCTTAGAATATATCTATACCGGTCTCGGACAGATTTACTGTTTACCGGACTCTCTACAGTCTATTTTGGAAACTCAAGATCCGGTAGAATTTCGGACTCAAGTCAAAGCAGGACTTCAAAAAAATATATCCTTCATGATTGAAGCTTTTCGCTATTTAAAAGATCCGGGCTCTATTAGAAATCTGGATGATATTATAAACTCATATGATGAACAAGAGCTACGAAAGATTATTCGGAACCTTATAAGCGTTCCCTGCTCTCATGAGATAGGACAGGAACTGGAAAAAGAATATGAACATGGTCTGAGATCTGCTTTCATCTCAAAGGAAATTGGCCGCAAAGTTGGAATTCCCAACCTGGATCTCTTATTTATTGGCTCTTTAATACATGACATGGGAAAATTAATTCTAATTTCATTAGAGGGACACGCATTAACAAAAATCCACGAATTGACCAAACCTTCTCCAAATTCTCGTTTTGTGGAAGAAGTCAGTATCGGAATGGGACACGACTACATTGGTTTTAAATTAGCGAAGAAGTGGAATTTCCCTCCCGAATTGGTTTCTATGATTTACTATCATCAGAAAAATGTGTCCTCAAAGGAGGCTTTCGCTGATTATGTAGAAATTGTTTATCTATCTAATATGCTTGTTAATTACTATGAGAAAAAGATCGATTATCTTGCTATAGATAAAGATATTTTATTAAAATATAATATTCCCTCCATCGAAGTACTTGATGAATACCTTGAGGAGTTAGATAAAGAGTTTCGAACAGAATTTTCTTGAAATGGAGAACTCTCTTCAAAAAGTTTCAATATTCTCTAAGGGCTTATGGCAAGAAGCCAAATCCTACTTTCCTATCTCGAACCCGTATTCCGGAGAAATTATTGCAAAAGTAGCAGATACAAAAGACGAAGAAGCAGACGAGCTAATTCAAGTAGCACAGGATGCCTTTGATGATTATAAAAATCTTCCCGCTTTTGAACGTTCTGAAATATTATATAAGCTATCTCGTATATTCGAAGAGAAAAAAGAACTTTTTTCAGAAATAATTAGTATCGAAACAGCAAAGCCTTTACGTTATGCAAAAGGAGAAATAGATCGTTGTATTCAAACTTACCGTTTTTCGGCAGAAGAAGCAAAACAGATTCGGGGAGAAACCATTCCCATGGATGCAGCGAAAGGTGGAAATGGACGCCTGGGCTTTACAATCCGGGAACCTATCGGACTTGTTGGTGCCATTACACCTTTTAATTTTCCTTTCAACCTGGTGGCTCACAAAGTCGGCCCGGCACTTGCCGCCGGTAATACGATTATTTTAAAACCTTCCGAACAGGGAAGCTTATCTGCACTTGCTTTGATAGAAGCTTTGAAGAAAGCCGGTCTTCCTCCCGGAGTAGTCCAATTAGCACCCGGAAGAGGAGATGTTATCGGAAAAAAGTTGGTGGAATCTGATTTAATTCAAAAGATTTCATTTACCGGAAGTTTGAGAGTGGGTAAGGAAATCCAGAAAAAAGCTGGTTTTAAAAAACTTACCCTGGAATTGGGTTCGGACTCTTCCCTTATTCTGGATGAAAATATAGAATTCAGTCCGAGTTTGATGGAGAAGATTGTGAGTGGTGCTTTTGCTTATTCCGGACAGGTTTGTATTTCGATTCAAAAGTTGCATCTACCGAGAAAAAGATTTGAGGAATTTTTAAATCTACTCTGTGGAAGGATAGAAAAACTTGTTTATGGAGATCCACTTAAGGAAGAAACCGAAATCTCATCTTTAATTTCAATAAAAGAAGCTGAGAGGATCCAAAACTGGATGGAAGAAAGTATTCAAAAGGGAGCCAATTTACATATCGGAGGAAAACTTAAAACGAATACCATAATGGAGGCCACTGTATTCAGTAATGTACCAAATTCTTGTCGTATATACTGCGAAGAAGCATTTGGACCTATTCTGATAATTGAAACTTATGATAGTTTAGATGAAGCCATTCAAAAAGTTAATCGCTCTGCTTACGGACTGCAATGCGGTTTTTTCTCTAATAATTTCTCCCATATATTGAAAGTTATCAAAACAATTAAAGTATTTGGAATTCATATCAATGATGTTCCTACATTTCGAGTAGATCATATGCCATACGGTGGGATAAAGAATAGTGGCTTTGGTAAAGAGGGTATACGGTATGCTATCAGGGAAATGATGCAGGAAAAATTCATAAGTTTTAAGGAATATTAGTTCACAAACAGATGGATAATAACTTGGAAAACATAGAAAATTTTCATAACTATCAGCAATATGATTTTTTATTAGAAACCATTTCCGATGTAATCTGGGCTTATGATCTCGAAAAACAGGTATTCTCATTTGTTAGCCCCTCAATCGAAAAAATTTTAGGTTATAGTCCTGAAAATTTTTTAAAATTTTCTCTTTCAGATATTATTCCTATCAAATATTCAAAAAAGATTATATCCCGTTTTAAAAAATACCATGAGTATTTACAAAATAATAAGAAAAAATTAGAATATACAGACGTTCTTCAGGTCCTACACAATGATGGAACTGTTAGATGGATAGAAGTTATATCCTCTTTTAAAAAAAATAAATACACTTCAAGACCTGAAGCCATTGGAACCTTTCGAGATATAACAGAGAGAAAAAAACAAGAATTAGAAATGAGCCGTATGAGACTTTTAATAAATGATGCAGCAAAATTAACCCGTATGGGTGCCTGGGAATATAATGCACAGAATAATTTATATACAGTTTCTCCTGAGTGGTTAGAATTATACGGTCTAAGAAAGGATGAATTTAGCGGAAAAATTGAAGAAATTTTTCAGATGATTCACCCCGAAGACTTAGAGAAAGTTAAAGAACTTTCCTATAAGGCTTTTGTTGAAAAAAAAACAATTCCCGTTACTTTTCGAATCATTCGTTCAGATGGAGAAATACGATACTTGAGAAGTTTCGGTGAGGTAGAATTTGATGAAAGTGGAAAACTTTACCGAATGCTTGGATTTGCCCAGGACATTACTGAGCAAAAACTAAATGAACGAAACATTCACAATGCTTTGCACGAAAAATCTTTATTACTACAGGAACTATATCATAGAACCAGAAATAACTTACAAGTTATTAGCTCTTTGTTACATTTACAATGCTTGTATTCAGATTCTGAAGAATCAAGAAATGAACTCATAGAAGCAGAAAATCGAATTTATGTATTTTCATTGATTCAAAAAAAAATGTATCAATCTCAAAGTCTTTCCAAAATAAACGTCAAGGATTATATAAATGAATTGTTAAATTACTTATTTGAAAGCTATAACGTACAATCGGATAAAATTAAAGTTGAATCTAATATAGAAAATATTGATATACTAATTGATATCGCTACTCCACTCAGTCTGGTATTAAATGAATTATTTACGAATGTGCTAAAACATGCCTTCCCCGACAGGAACGGGACTCTGTTTATAGACTTAATTAAGAAAAATGAAGTTATTTTTGTCACAGTTAGAGATGATGGAATAGGAGTACCGAATAACTTTGATTTTTCTAATATTCCCTCTTTCGGTATGAATACAATCTTTAATCTTGTAAAGAAACAACTTTATGGAAATATTCAGTTTTTCTCTGAGAATGGCTTACACTGCTCTTTCAATTTCCGTTCAGGACTTTACAAGGAAAGATTAAAAAATGACTGGTTTTTAAAGAAGTAATAATAAATTTTCTAATATATTTCATACCCTGATATAAGTTCCTAAAAATCCAAATCAGATTTTGAACTATTTTTTATCCTGACAGTAATCGAAATATTGATTTCCCTATTGACATAAAAATTCCCTCCCGTTATACTCATACTCATTAATACACAGGGGTTTGATATGCAAAAACGAAAAGCTGCAAAAGAAGTCTTTCTCGAACAGCAATCAAAAGCGATGGAAGATACGTTTGAGGAATACGACGAGGCACCGATGCCGGAACCAATGCCCGCTACAGAAGAACCATATTATCAGCAAGCTATGATGGATATGCCTGCTTCGGTAAACGAAAATATCGCTTATTCACCCGCACCCGGCGGTGCTGCGGATTTCAGACTTAGAAATGACATTGAAGAAAAACGTGAAGAGAGGAAACCCATGCCCAGAAAACAAAACTATCTCCCTGACTCAGGAATTAAATCATCCGAAGAATTACAATTAGAAAAAGAACCGATTCGAGTTCGGATTACAGGCAGATGGTTTTGGAGAAGAGTCATAGTTCCTCCCAATGCCTATGTGGTTCATACACGAATTCATAGAAAAGAACCCGTTACACTCGGCCTTGGAATTTCCTTTCGTTATAATCCTCGCACCGATGCCTATTTAGTTATCCCCGCTGCCATGCAAACCATAGGTGTAGTGGCCAACTGCATTAGCAAAGAAAAACAGGGAATTAATATATTAGCCTATGTGCAATGGCAAATTGATGATTTTTCTATAGCCTATAAAAAATTAGACCTGAGTAATTCTAACGATCCATTAGGAATTGTGAATGCACAGTTACGCGAGCAGGCTGAGGCCGCAATTAAAGATAAAATTGCAACGATGAGTGTGGAAGAGGTGCTAACCGATAAAGCTCCTGTGATTGAAGAATTAACTTCTCGTTTAAGCCGAGTAGCCGAAGGAAAAGAAGGTCTGGGAATAAAAATTATAACTGTACAAATCAGAGAAGCCCTTGTTAGTTCGGCCTCTCTCTGGAATGATTTGCAGAGCCCCTATCGTAATGAACAGAAAAAGAAAGCCCGCATCAGTCAATTAGAAATGGATAATGAAATTCATAAGAAAGAAGCGGAAACAAGACAGTTAAAAGAAACAAGAGCAGCCGAAACAAATTTGGAAATTGAAAAAACAAAGCAGGAAAAAGAAACTGAAGCTACACAACTCCGTCTCAGGGAAGATTCCAAGCGGCATGAAGACATAAAGAAAAACGAACAACATAAACTAAAGCTTGAAGAAGAAACCATTACCGCAAAAAAGGAAATGGAAAACAGGTTAAAAAGTAGAGAAAAAGAAATTGAACTAAAACGTAGTCTTGAAGAACTAAAACAACAAGAAGTAAAAGAACAGGAAGAAAAACGTGCAGAAACAGAACGTGAGCTTTTTGTCATAGAAGAAAACCGCAGACTCGAAAAAATTAGGCAAGAAGCAGACTTAGAAAAACTCGAAAGAGAAAAAATTCTACACGAAAAAAACTTGGATTTTGAAAAATTCAAAACAAATTTACTGAAAGACTTAGAACTACTGCAATTAAACCTGAACCTTGAAAAAGAAAAACTCTCAAAAGATGTAGAATTTGAATTCAAGCGCAAAGAAAATGAGCTTAATTATCAATACGAAGAATTAATGGCCAGGGCAGAGAACCTAAAACAAGATGCCCGAAATAAAGTGAATGCAGAACAGTTAACCCTAAGACTGATTAAAGAATTACCCCGCATTGCAGAAAACATGCCTGAAATCAAGGAATTTAGAGTATTACAAACAGATAAAACAGATCCTCTTTTTGATAATATGGCATCGTTTATACAAAAAACCCTGAGCTATATACAGGCTCTAAAAGTAAAAGACGAGGCGTAGATGGAAGCTGTATATTTTGTAGTTTTATTTATCTTTTTTGTAATTCTTCTTTTTATGATAAGCCAACTAAAAGAGGAAATACGAAAACAAAGGGAACAATTAAGGGATATTGAAACCCTGCTCAAAAAAAATGGAGTCTCTATTCCAAAAGAAGAAAAAACGGAAACAAGAAAAGTTCCGGAAGCCAAAATATACAGCCCTCCTTCAGAAGAACCTGTGAGAGCAAAACCACCTGCAGGGCTTGTTAGTTTAAAAGCTGAAGCTACTCCTCAAGAAGAAAAACTTGAAGAGAAACAACCTGAGGTAATAGAAAAATCTGTCTCAAGAGAACCTGTATTCTTTAAGCAGGAAATTTTGGAAGAGAAACCGGAAACCGGTAGTAAAGCTTTATCTAAAATAAAAAGTTGGATATTATACGGACAGGAAGAAGTTCCGGTAGGTTCGGTGGAATATGCAGTAGCTACCACCTGGCTTTTACGCATAGGAATCATTGCGATTGTAAGTGCCCTGGTCTATGTTTTGAATTGGAGTATTGAACGAAACCTTATAGGTCCCTCAGCAAGGCTACTCATAGGTCTTCTTTCTGCTTCCGCGATGCTTTTAGGAGGTATTAAGCTCATTAATAAAAAATACCATCTGATAGCTCAAGGGCTATTGGGTGGAGGTATCGCGACCTTTTACTTTAGCACCTATGCAGCCGGACACTTTTATCAAATGATTCCCGTAGGTCTGGAATTTCTCTTCATGGCATTGATTACAGTAGGAGCGGGGGTAGTTTCGGTCTATACTAATTCTATGCTGGTAGCGATTTTTGGAATTATCGGAGGCTTTTTTACACCCATCCTTTTAAGCACCGGCAATGCCAACCTTCCGACTCTTTATACGTATATGTTACTTCTGAACATTGGAATTTTGAGTATCGCCCATTTTAAAAATTGGAGACTTTTAAATTACCTCGCATTTTTCTTTACCTATCTTTTGTATGCGGGAGGAAGCCATCAGAATCAAAAGGAAAATTTCATTTTAAATATGGTTTTCTTGTGTATCTTTTTTCTAATACACTCTGCTCTTGCGTATTATTACAAAATTCTAAAAAAAGAAAAAAGCACTACCCTGGAAATCATCCATCTTATCAGCAATGCCTTTCTATTTTTTATTCTCGCTTATTCCCATATTAACCATCTCTACGGAAGTAAATATCCCTCTATTGTCAGTAATATTTTAGGAATATACTACATAGCTCATGTCTACTTCTTTTATAAGAAAAATATAGAAGATAAAGCACTTTCACTTTCTCTCTTAGGTCTGGCTGTTTTTTTTACCGGCTTAACTCTGCCTTTATTCCTGGAAGAAAGAGCTTTAACCTTTGCCTGGGCCCTGTTTTCTGCTATTCTCCTCTGGCTTGGAAAAAAACTTGGAAGCTCCTTTCTCTCTACCTTATCTTATATTTCTTATACAATCCTTGGCTTTCGCACTTTTTTTCTCGACCTTCCGGCAAGCTTTGATACTCTACCCGGTAATTACTGGCAGGGTTTTATCGGCAGAATGCTCGGAACCGGTTCGAGTATCCTTTCTTATTTCCTTGGCTTGTATCTTGAACACAAACAATACGGGGAAACAATTTTTGATAACAAAAATGATTTACATACTCTAAAAAAACTGGAAGGTAGGGGGAAACCCATTCTATTCTGGATGGGAATCATTGCTTTTTTCTTATTCTTAAACGCTGAGTTCGATGCTTTCTTTATAAATTCTTCTGTAAAAGAATTATTTATAACTTCCACCTGGTGTATTTTTGGTTTCCTTATATACTTCTATTTTACAGCTACAAAGAATCCTTTATTTTCCGCTATCGGTATTCTACTACTTATTCTTGTATTATTTCGCTTTACAGTTCTTTTCTTTTCCGTCTGGTTCGGAGAGGGGATGGGAATGTATAAGGGTGAATATACTTTCTTTGAATTTATCCTGCGCTGGTTTACTTTTTTCGTAATAGCTTTCAGTATATTCAACTTTCGAAGATTTACTTCTTCAGATTCTAAAGTACGACCATCCTACTTTGCTGTAATCGGTCTTTTATTTTTATTCCAATTTTTATCTCTAGAAGTAAGGCAGTTTTTTGAACATTTCATGCCTCGCTTGCAAAAAGGTGCGGTGAGTGTTTTGTGGTCGGTCTATGCCATTTCCTGTATTACCTACGGAATTCAAAAAAAAGAAAAAGCTCTTCGCTACACAGGACTTGCCCTCTTTTTAGTAGTAGTTTTAAAAGTTTTCTTTGTCGACCTGGCCAGAATGGATGCGATTGTTCGAATATTCGCTTTTTTAATTTTAGGAGGACTCTTAATTTTCGGTTCTTTCTTATATATACGTTCAGAAAAAGAGTAAATTTAATCTCAGGGAGTTTGAACTTCTTCCCTGAGATTCTTTATTGAATATATTTATTCTTCTTCCGAGGAGACTCCCCTTCTTCCCGGAGTACAGATATTCATTTTTGATTTATTAATGAACTCCGCAATCTCTTTTGCGTAAGCACTTCCGGGAAATTTCTCCAGTAAAGGACCTGTTCTATTTTTTATTTTTCCTTTTAAAGAATACAGATACTTGTAAATTTCCCTGATTTCCTGGATATCCGACTTCTTAAACCCATTACGCTTCAAACCGATAACGTTTAAGCCGGAAAATTCATTTGGTCTTTCATGTTCGGATATGGCAAAGGGAGGTACATCTTTGGTGAAGGCTGCTACACCGGCCGTCATGACAAAGCGACCGATATGCACAAACTGATGAAAACCTGCTCTGGCACCAAGAACAACATGGTCTGCAATTTCTACGTGCCCGGCAATACCAACGCTTGCAATAATAGAATGATTACCAATCATAACATCATGACCGATATGAGTGGCAGCCATGATATAGACACTATCTCCGATTACCGTCTGATGTTCGGAATGAGGAGTTCCTGCATGTATGCTGGTATGTTCCCGAACAATAGTCTTTTTTTCCAATCTTCAATTTTCCTTCATACTCCAGGTATTTCAGATCCTGAGCCGGGCCACCTATTATATTAAATGGATATATTTCAGCTTCCTCTTCTATAGTTGTAAACCCGGAAACCATTACATTTTGAGCAATTTTCACACCGTCTTTCAGTACAACATTGGGACCTATAACGGAATAGGCTCCAATCGAAACACCACTCCCTATTTTCGCTCCATCTTCCACTATAGCACTGGGGTGAATTCCTTCTTTAAAGAAAAATTCTTTCATTTCTATCCCTTAACACCTGAATTCATAAATCAGTTGATAACTAATATTTTTCTACGAGCATTAAGGTGTCGAATCATATTTATATTTAGGGCATTTTAGTTTTAAAAATAATTGTCAAAAAAATAGAAATATAAAAAAAAGTATAGTCTTATATGCTATACAATTCAAAGGAAAACTCAATCATGAAATTTATAGTTTTCAATATAATTTTTTTATTCATAATCCACTGTAATCCATTTCTACCGGAAGGCAGTAGCAAGGATAACTTAATACGAATCACCGCTTTTAATACACAAAAAAGTTCTCCAAAACCCGTGTATTCAATAAAAGGTAATTTACTTTCTCCTGGTGGAGAAACTGTAAAGAATGCCTCATTAAATGTGAGTGCCGGAAGTTTATCCACGACAACCTCTGTAAAAAAAGAAATTACTGGTGGAACTTCCGTTGTTAGTGAAAAAGCTCCGGGTAAATTGGACTTTGTGGACATTGATCCTACGAAGGGAAAAATTGCCGGACCAGTGAAAATTGCAAAAGCTGTAGACGAAACAGAAATAAATTTTTACTCCCTTTATTGGGCATCTGCCGAAAACCAAAAACTCTCCCGTATTACAAAACTCTGGAAAACCGGGGCAAGCTCTTATATATATATGCTCAACCTCGGAACCAGTCCCCCGAATGGTGCCAAATACCTTCTGGCAGTCTCCGGTAACAACACGAAGGGAGAAGAAACAAGTGGATCCAATAAACTTATTAATGACACACAGGCCAAATTTCTTACGGATGAAAACGGTCAATATGAAATGAAACTTAATCCGGGAAGTTTTAAGGTTACTATAGTCAGTGAGTCAGGAGTAGAGTTAGGTGAAATTTCGGTTTCTCTGCCTGAAACAATTACAGCAGATACACCTCCACCAACTCCTGTGGCTACCTCAGGAACTATGGTCATGACCGTTACTGCTTTTGGAGAAGATGGAAGCGATGCAAAACCTGTTGTTTTTACTTCTCCGACCCATGCGGCTGAAGCCCTCAACTTCACCGATACAGATGGAAACAAGGGTTATATTGCAGGAAATCTTTCTATTACAAAAGCTTCTGATGAAACAGATGTCACAACCTATGCGGTCTATTTTGGAAGTTCCGCTACAGAAATAATTGGAAACCCCATCGCAATTCTTTCCAAAACAAATCAAAATATTAGCTATACCTTAGCTTCTACTGCTATTCCCGCAATGGCAACTCACCTGCTTGCTTTTACTAAAAATGGAACCGTTCAAATGTCAACAGGAGTCAGTACGGCTATTTCGGATCTAATCAGTCCACCTACTCTAACTGCTTCTTCTTTAAACTTTTCAGACTCGGATGTTTCTGTTGGAAAAATCGGAGGAATTTTAACTATAGGAAAAGCTTCTGATGAATCCAATATCACTTCCTACGCCCTCTACTGGGGAACGAATAGTAGCACGAAGTTAAGTCATATTACTGATTTGGCGGCGACAGGTACAAACCTCAGCTACACTTTCAATACCAATACAAGCATCCCTTCAGGGGCCACACACTTTCTGGTTTTTACTAAAAATTCGGCAGGAGAAAGCACAAATCCCTTTAGTCTTGCTATTACAGATACCAATAGTCTATCGGCCAAAGAAATTATATCGTTTGGTTTCAGTTCCCCCACAGCTACAGGTATTATCAGCGGAACGAATATCGCAATTACCGTTCCTTACAACACCAATGTGACGGCTCTGGTAGCCAATTTTTCTATTTCCGGAAGTAGCATTACGGTGGGTGGAGTCAACCAGGTTTCAGGAACTACAGCCAATAACTTTTCAACTCCCCTGAGCTACGTGGTAACAGCCGCTGATGCCAGCACCCAGAACTATACAGTAAGCGTTACTGTAGCTGCCAATAACCCTCCAACTGCCAGTTTGGTAGCTTTTAGCGGAGGAAGCAACATTGGCTCTGTGCTCAGCGGAACCTTTACTTATAACGATGTGGATGGACATCTTCCCGGAACTCATGCCTACCAGTGGTATCGCTGTACCGATACTACAAGCGGCACCTGTTCTGCTATATCAGGAGCTACAAATACTACCTATACCCTTGTAGCCGGAGACGATGGTAAATACATACGCTTTGAAGTCACCCCCAAAGATCAATATAATCTCGCAGGAACCGCAGTTCAAAGTTCTCCCTCTGCTCAATATGATTTCACAAACCCTACTGTAGCCAACGGATATATATTTACAAGCAATGTGGCATCCACTTCTCTTACCTTAAGCTGGAATGCAGCTTCCGACCTGGCTACCGCAGCGGGAAGTTTAAGCTATAAGGTTTACTATGCAACCTACCCCTGCCTTACTTCGCTTTCTTCAACCGAAACACTCGGAACCCTGTTTAATACGTATACAGGAACTACTTCTGCAAATATTACAGGACTCAGTGCAGAAAAAGCTTATTACTTTAATATAGTCGTCTCGGATCTCAGCGGAAAGAAAACCTTATATACTCAAAAAAGAGAATATACTTTTTCTAATTTATATGCCTACTATCCTTTTGATTCGAATTATGATGATGCCAGCGTTAATGCCAATCATGGAACCGCAACGGGGGTTTCCTTAGGTTCCAATCGATACTCGAATACTTCTACAGTAGCTACATTCAATGGAAGTACTTCGAGCTACATCAGTCTCGGTACCCATTTTAGTTTACCCACGAATATGACAATTTCCGCCTGGATCTACAGGACAGCAGCCGGAACCGATGATGAGATTATTGCCTGGCATGATGCAACTTCCGGACACCATGTTGAATTTCGTATAATGGGAACGAATATATTACAGTTCTTAATTAATACCGGAACCGGTCTTAACGTAGATAGCACAGCTACCATTCCGGCTTCTACCTGGACACATGTGGCGGTAGTCAAGACTTCAGAATCCTATCAACTCTACATCAATGGTGTTGCCGATGGAAATGGAACGATAAGCCCCGGAACGGTTAACACATCGGTAGTAAGAATCGGTCTCAGAGCTGACCTCGGAGGAATCGGCATGAATGGAAGTATCGATGAACTTCGAATTTATGATCGCTCCCTGACTGCGAATGAAATTAAAATCCTTTCTGCCGATCCGGATAAGGGAATGCTCGCTTACTACCCCTTTAATTCAGGAAGCCTTACCGATGAGTATGCCGGAGACGGGTTTAGCGACAACGGGACTCCTGTAAATACTCCTACAACAAGTACAGACAGATACGGCACAGCCAACAGAGCCTACAGTTTTAGTGGAACCAATTGGATCACCACATCTGCTGCACATTTTCCTTCGGCTGCGGAAGCCCGTACTGTTTGCGGTTGGATTAAACCCTCCTCTTTAAGTGCAACCAATCGTGCCATCTTTTTTAGTGGAGATAATAGTAATGCAAACTTTGCAGCTCGTTTATCTTCCACTGAGATAGGTTTAAATCGAAATATTTTAAATGGAACCTGGTATAATTCCTATTCCTGTACCAACGGAACATGGTATCACACCTGCTTTCTATATACCGGAACCAACAGAAAAATTATAGTAAATGGATCAACCATATTTAACAGTACTAAAGATTTTAACTCAGCTGCTACTACTTTCTACATTGCCGGTGACCCGGTGAATACTGATTATTTCATCGGAAGTATAGATGATGTGAGAATTTATAATAGAGAACTCACAGAGGCAGAAATATACTCCCTGTATCAGGGAGAATTATAAAGAGCTAAAATTCTTCTTATGCAGGCGAGAAAATGCTTTCTCGTCTGCATTTATTCCCTTACGGACAGCTATGCCCGATAGGGATATTGTATTTAGAAGAGAGATAACACTCGACGATGTCTTTGTCGGGAACACCGAGTGCCTCTTTAAATAACAGGATCTCGCTAATGAGTCCCTGAAATCTATCTGCTGTGTCTGTTCTCCCACCTGCACGCAAATTACACGAATTATTCCCACTCAGGGAAACATTTGCTCCAGAAGTAGCTGCGTTTCCGTTTTTAGCTAATTTAATTGGCGCGGATGTTCCTTCAAGAATACCGGTTAATATAAGTGATTCATTTAAAGTTGCAGAAATTGTCGCACTACTTGCCGGCCCTTCAAAATAATAATTTGTCGGATTGGTGAAATCTTTTTCCAAATTTACTCTGGTCACACAACCTCCGGAAGCAAGTTCATAACTTAATATCGGTCTACCAATATAATCAGAAATGGAATTTTTCGCCACAGCGAATACTGTTGCACCATTATAAGCTATTGATTGAGCACCGAAATCAAAATATTGATTAGTACCATTAAATTGTATCGCCGGTTTACCATTTAAGCCATTAGCTCCAGTTCTAAAAACTGGCCCGTTGTATTGGGTGCCTAAAAAGCCATTTCCGCTTATATCCGGCCAGTTTCCGACAGTAGTATTATCGGCCTGGTTACTAAAACTATCAGCAGCAACGTGGAACTGTAAACTACTACTGGCAACCGTCGGATTCCAGCTTGTCACCTGCATCGGATGATAGCCGCTTAAAGCACGGATTTCCGATTCGGTTAAGACACGATTATAGATGCGAACATCGTCTATATCTCCATTAAAATAAACCGTACTTAAGCTTTTACCAATAAAGAAATTTCCAGTTCCCGTATTCCAGGATTTTGTTCCATTAATTAATTCCCTTCCATTATAATACAATCTTGCTGTAGACCCATCAAAGGTACCACAAAAGAAATTCCAGGTATTTTGAGATGTTCGATAGGTTAAGCTTAAATCATCTGCATAACCTGCAACAGCCACTTCATAATCAAATGCAAAGATTAAACCATTGGCACCGCTGGTAGTTGCTGTGCCATAATATAAAACAGCTCTTTGAGGATCCGGTGCAGTAGGAGGTAAATTTTGAGGTCTAATATAAGCACATAATGTTCTGGAACTTGAACCGGTAGGTAAAAACAGTTGAGGAGCCTCAATGTAGTTTTGATTATTGTGGTTAAAATTATAAGCTGAATTGCTGTTTCCATACCTGTCACTTGTCAGTGTTGCTCCATATACAGTTCCATTAGCACCAAATCCACTTACATCATTCGCGTCTCCATTGAAATCATATCTGGCCACAAGTCCTGTCGGAACCTGTGTAGCAAGTTGGCGGATTTGCGTTTGGTTGAGTGCATTGTTATAGATGCGAACATCGTCTATCTTTCCATTGAAAAAACTGCTGCCACTTGTATTTGCTCCAATAGTAAAACTTCCCGTTGTTGTATTGATGGATTTTGCAGCAGAATTCAACAACATACCGTTAGCATAAAGATAAGCGGTGCTGCCATCGTAAACTCCGCAAACATGAGTCCAGGTATTCAGTGCCGGATTATAGGCTGCCATAACTGAATCATTTCCAAAATCCAGGGTTAGATTGATGATTCCTGAGTTATTATAAACACCTACCATAAAAGCAGAGCTTGTACTGGTTCCACCATAACCGGCAGCAAAATACCAGCCGGGAATACCACCTCCGGGAGGAGGGTAAGATACAGGATTTATCCATGTGCACAATGTTCTAGGGGCTCCACCAAGAGGAAGGCCGAGCGTAGTTCCGCTAAGTGTATTACTACTGGATATATCAAACATCCGTGATCCATTTGCATCACCATCCTTACCGAGGAAATTACCACCAGTTGAACCCGTAAGACCCAGATCAGGAATAGCACCACTACTATTGTTACTACCACCATCCAGATGGAAGTCTGCCAATAGCCCCGTTGCCCCTGTGCTGTAGGTAGAACCTACCTGTGCGGGTGCAGCATTCTGTGCCAGCTCGTTGATTTCGCCTTCATTCAGCACACGGCTGTAGATTCGAACATCGGCAATATTGCCGTTAAAATACTGTGCATTAGTGATCTGGCTACCTATTCGCATTAGACCGGATAAAGTTGTATTCCAGTTTCCTGTTGTAGTCTGTCCTATGAGTTTTCCGTTTGCATAAACTCCCACAACATTTCCTGCTGAACTGCCGGAATAAGTAGTACAAATATGTGTCCACTGGTTTGTTGCTAAGTTATAAGGTGCTGTAAAATCAGAACCACCAAAATTGGAACTCATAATTCCGGTTAACTTAGTTCCATTTCCTGCTATAGCAATACCATGTCCACCGTAAGCTGTATTTGTTCCATAGGTAAAAACAAGACTCAGTCCATTAATAACTGCCTGTGGATTTATCCAGGCACAACTTGTTCTTGGATTTCCTCCTGAAGGCAAACCGGAGTCAGAACCTTCAATAAATTGGTTTGAGCCATTGAAAGTGATTGCAGAGTTTGCCACAGCAAATCTATCAGCAGCGGTAAAAGCGGGCGAATTATATAAAGTTCCGTTGTTTGTTCCGGCATGGTCAGCAGCACTTGTAGTAAGCGGCCAGTAACCCACAAGTCCGTTGTTGGTGAGCTTGCGGATAGCATGATGCATGACAACATACAGATTCTTTCCATCACTGGTCATAAATTTGGGACTATTAAAAGTAGCTGCGATACCAATTCCATCGGTAGATGTTCCACCTGTTCCCGTACCGGCAAGAGTTGTTACTCTTCCACTACTGATTTCTAGCTGCCGAATCAGGTTATTATCAAAATCGGCTATATAAAGATTAACTTCATCAGATACAATCCCATGTGGATGATTAAACCTTGCAGTGGTACCTACAGCATCGATATACCCGACCTCTCCCGCAGCTCCACCGGCGAGGACCACGGAAACACCCGAAGTTTTATCAACTTTTAGTATATTATGACTATTTAAATTAGCAATATACAAGTAGTTCCCAACAAGTGCGATACCTTCTGCTTGATTTAATGCTGCTCCTGAGACTGTTAGTGTGCTTACAGAAAGTGTATTCAAATTTAATTCTCGAATAGCATTGGAACCTCGTTCCACGATAATCAAAGAATTTCCATCTACCACAATTCCCGCAGGCGTATTGAACTTTGCCGCTGTTCCTATGCCATCAAGAGTTGACGCAGCAGGTGAGACAACGGAATTATCACCCGCAAGAGTCTCCACGTATCCGCTTGAGATTCGCATCCTTTTGATTCTGTTACCACTTGATTCTGAAATATAAAGATAGGTTCCATCGGTAGTAAGCCCTCTTGGACTATTTAAGGAAGAGATGGAAGTCCCGGATCCATCGGTATTACCTGCAATTCCATTTCCTGCTATAGAAGTTACATTTCCACTCGAATCAATTCTTTTTATCTTATGATTACCTGTATCAGCAACATAAAAATAGGTTCCATCGAATGTGATTCCTGAAGGTGTATTGAATTGTCCCGCAGCACCCGTTCCGTCGGCTGTACCTGCGGTTACTCCATTACCCGCAAGGGTAGTCACATTTCCCTGATACAGGTGCATATTAATCGGAGCCGGTGGATTTTGTTGTATATGACCACTCACCAGATAGCCGTTCACACAGTTGATGCCGAAGTTGTTAAGGTTCGAGTTTGTCACAGTCCCGGAAAGTAGGGTCTGCATGACAAATACACAGTACTGTCCCGGAGGTTGTTGCACTATTGTATAGTTGTACGAAGTGCCACTGTTTAGATTTTCCGTATAATTGTAGTCACTCGACTGACCGGTAAGAGTCACATTGGCTGTACCATTATTGATGATTAAAGTCGAAGTATTTGCCTGTCCCGATATAAAACCCGACATGGTATAGGTATTCACAGTGCAGCTAATACTTACATTCGTTATATTCGCATTTGTTAAATTACCGCTACCATTGGTCACCGTACAGGTCTGCCAGGGAGAAGTCGGCTGGGTCGCAATAGTCACACTGTAGCTACTGCCACTATCCCGCAGGGGAAAAGTGAAGGTGCTGCTTCCTGCAGGCAGGGTCAATGTATTACCGGCTCCATCCGTTATACTTAAGTCCGTTCCCGAACCAAAACCACTGATTGTGCCTCCCATCGTATAGGTGTTGGTAACACAACTGACTGTTACATTCGTCACATCAGAAACGGTTAAAGTCCCGCTACCGTTTGTAACTGAGCAGGTCTGCCAGGGATTTGTTGGCTGTGTTGCCACTGTCACGTTATAACTGAGACCGGAAGCCCTTGCCGGGAAAGCCCAGCTACCATTGGCTGTGGGGCTTATCGTATTCGTTCCATCGGAAAGCTGTAAGCCACTTCCCAGAAGACCCGATACGGTAGGCCTCACCACGTAATAGGCAGTGGCTACTTCCAGACTAAAGCTCGCTGTAGTGGAGCCGTAGCTATTAGTAGCCGTTACTGTGTAGGTCTGGCTTACGGCACTGACCTGAGGGTTCCCCGATAGAACCCCGGTCGTTGCATTTAAGGATAAGCCCGATGGCAGAGACGGTGTTATGGAGAAAGACGTAGCAGTTCCTGTGAGTGCAGGTGTAACCGGACTCATGGCCAGGTTCTGGGTTAAGACATAGGGAGAACCCGCATACACAAGCGAACTCGGTGCTCCCTCCGTTACCTGTATGCTAAAGCTATAGGCAGTAGAGCCCGATGGATTCGCAGCCGTTACCGTATAGGTATTCGATGCAGATGCCAGTTCAGGTGTTCCCGATATTACTCCTGTGCTTACGTTCAGAGATAAGCCCTGCGGTAAGGCAGGACTCACCGAATACGAACTCACCGTGCCCGTTACCGTGGGACTCAATGAAGCTATCGTAACTCCCCTTGTGTAGGTATAGGAAGAAGAGCTGTAGGAAAGAGTGGTGGGGGCTCCTTCCACTATGGATAGATTCAGAGAGATACTCGTAGAACCCGCTGAATTAGTCGCGACTACCAGATATGTTGTCGTGCCACTCACAGCAGTCGGTGTTCCGGATATTACCCCTGTTGTCTGGTTGATGCTTAAACCGGATGGCAGGGCAGGGCTCACCGAATACGAAATTACAGTGCCGGAAATCGAGGGGCTTAAAGCTGCAATACTGATACCTTTTGTAAAGATATAAGCAGACTTTGAATACGACAGGGAATACGGGGGGTAGTCGTTCACTGTGAGCTGTAAAGGAAAGCTTACACTTCCATAGGCATTCGAGGCTGTTACTGTATACGTAGTATTTGCAGCCAGGCTTAATGGTGTTCCCGATATTTCTCCTGTCACCGAGTTGATGTTTAAACCCGAAGGCAGAGCAGGACTCACTGTATAGGAGGAAGCAGTTCCCGTTAGATTGGGCTTCAGGGTCTGAATCGGAGAAGCTTTGGTGAAGATATAGGGTGAGCCCGCATAGTTTAAACCCGAAGGGGCTCCCTCCGATACGGTAATACTTAAGGGAAAGCTGATACTTCCTTTCGGGTTCGAAGCTGTCACCGTGTAAGAAGATATGGTTGTGGCTGCTTCCGGTGTTCCTGATATTACTCCTGTTATCGAGTTGATGTTTAAACCCGCCGGTAAAGAAGGTGCTACACTGTAGCGGGTCACCGTTCCCGTTACACTCGGAACTATAGGACTTATGGTCACTCCCTTTGTATACCGGTAACTGGAGTTCACATAGCTCAGGGCCGAAGGAGCTGTATCTTCTACAGTGATATATAAGGGAAAACTCACGCTTCCTTTTGTATTCACCGCGGTGATGGTATAGGTCGTTACAGACTGGGGACTCTGAGGAATACCACTCAGTTCTCCCGTCCTCGTGTTCAGGACAAGTCCTGAGGGTAGTGAGGGCGATACCGAATAGGCTGTGACAGTCCCGCTTACCACCGGGATAATAGAAGAAAGACTTACTCCCTTTGTAAGGCTCAGAGAAGATACGGGGTAGCTCAGCCCCTTAGGTGCTGAATCTTCTACCGTAATCTGGAAGCTATACACACTCGAACCCGATACGTTACTTGCTGTCACCGTATAGGTCTCGGGTGTAAGCTGCAAGGCAGAAGGAGTGCCGTATAACTTACCCGTAGACGGGTCTAACTTCAGCACCGGAGGAAGAGAAGGACTCACCGTATACGCCGTCACCGTTCCCGTTACACTCGGCATTATCGGGCTGATACTCACGTCTTTCGTGAGAAGAAGAGACGAGATTCCATAATTCAATGAACTCGGAGCCGCATCATTCACCGTCAGCACAAGCTCTGTGCTGATAGAACCCCCTGTATTCGTGGCTGTCACGGTGTATTTAGTAGATGCGTTTACGGTAGAGGGAATCCCGCTTATCACACCCGTCTTCGAGTTTAAAACAAGTCCTGAAGGTAGAGCTGGCTCCACTTTGTAGGACAGACCCGAACCCGCTATCAGAGGACTATTCGGCTGGATTAAGGTATTCTGTGTGTAAGTGACAGCCGGTTCTGTGTAGCCCAGATAGGTCGGGGCCTCTTCGTTTACCGCTATCTGGATTTCCGTTTTGGTTTCACCTGCCGTATTCTTCGCGGTCACGGTATACTTTAATAGCTCGGAAGAGGATGTGGGTGTGCCCGTGATACGACCCGTTACCGTATCAAAACTCAAACCCGAAGGTAAATTCGGACTTACAGAAAAACTCAAATTTTCCCCGCTGACCGTAGCAAAGTTCGGAAGAATACTTCCATTTTTAGTATATACAGAACTCGTGCTTGCATAGCTCAGACCGTAGGGTGGCTGAATGATGCGGTAGCTCTTTACCACTTCTCTCGACTCTTCGAGGCTTCCATTACAGGCTATCGCGCTTAACTTGAAGGATACATTCATGCTGATAGCAGCAGAATACTCGGTTCCGGAGCTACCATCACAGGAAGGAAGGCTTCCATCGAGGGTGTAGTATATCTTTGAACCCGCATTCAGGCTTAAAGTTACACTTACACTGTTGTTGTATTCTCCTGCATCCGGTGTTACCGAGGGTTTCGCAATAATGTTTTTGACTATTTTGTAAACACCGCTTCGAATTTTCGATGACTGTGAGTCTTTGCAGGCTATGGCTTTTAGAGTCGTTTCGCCTAACTTATCTAATATTACGGGTTCTGTATATACGGAACTCTTTTCACATACGGGACTCGTTCCGTCTGTTGTGTAGTAGATCTTCTGAGCGGGATCTACACTCTCGATCTTGATTTCCTGCTTGCCGGAAAAGGTAGCAGCCGAGGGAGTAAAGCCGGGTTCTGAAGCATCAAAGAAAGTCACTTTCTCTGCCACTTCTTCTATACTCAGGCTCAAGTCTTCCGCTCCTCCTTCCCTCGCATATTGAATCGTAGCTTCCTGTAACACGTTTTTCAGGGGAGATTCTCCCAAATTCGTCTCGTTCTCATCCAGACCGATTCGAATCGCTTCCCCGTTCTCATCCGTAGACTTGAACTCTCCGCTCTGCATCGACTTCTCAAAAGCCTGTATGACATTTTCCACATCGCCACCGGTTACCGTCGAGGTGTTCTTCACGTTATTCGCTACCTGTGAGATTCCTCCTAAAATAAGCTTCATCTTCTTTGCTTCTTCCGAGTCGGAGGATAAATCCACATTGTAGTTCGAGATTTCCGGAACTGTATCTGAAATGCTTAAACTATTATTTCCTTCTTGCACCTGGAACTTCGGTGCATCTACCCCGCTCGGAGTATTCGTATTGATGCTGCTTGCAGAATTACTGAATAAACCAAAACGAAGCACTACTTCCTGGTTCGCCTGTTTGGAGAGTTTATCTAAATTGTCTCTGGAAGAATTATCTTTTCCCAGGGTTTCCAGCCTCTTACTCGCTATCCTTGTCAGGGGGCTTACATTCGCATAATCTAATTTCGTATTCATCTTGCTTGCGGAACTTAGGTCAGAAGCGTCCGGTTTTACCGTTGCCGGCTCCCTTGTCACCGATTGCAGGTAAAAGGAAGAGTCCGTCCAGGGAATGTCTTTTTTGGATTTTTCGTCATACATGGTGCTACCCCCATCCGGGTGAGGACTCACTACCACGCAGACAGGCTGTCCCGAACGGGCATAAGTCACCGAGTATTTCCCTTCACTGTCCGTGTAGGTCCGGGCTAATACTTTCGCCGAACTCGAACGATCACAGCTTCCATCCACTCCGAGGGGAATGATTCGCACCAGGGCATTCTTAATCTCCCCTTTCATTACCTTGCCCTTTACATTCACAGGGTCGCCGGATATGAGGCTCAGATACGTTAAGAGATTTTGACGAAAATCATCCGCCTTATGTCTACTACAGGATATAACAAACAATAACACCAACACGATTGATAGTATTCGCGCTTTCATCTTTGCCTCTTTTTTTTAAAATAGGGAGGGCATACAGCTAGCCCCTCTCCTCATTTCATGCACTATATAACAATTACTTAAGATAATTTTTGCAGATTATTCTTTTTCGTAAAGATATTTCTTGATTATTTTATAAACTTTTTGTAACAAACAGTTAAAGTAACGGGAATATAATTTTTCTCTATTGACAGAGATACATTTTTATTTACTAAGTAAGGGATGCGCTTTCAGGCTCTAAAGCAGCAATTTTATAACTTAAATATTCGTTCCAAGCTCATCGTAACAATATCTGTGTTGACTTTCATCTTAATCACAACTGTCAGCATAATTTTGACGTATAATTCATCAAAACAGATTGAAATTGCTCTCCTTAAAAAAGGAGCCCTGCTTACCAAAAGCTTATCTTTAGTCTCTGCTAATTTAATTGCCGGTTTTCAATATTCAGATGTAGATAAAGTCATTTTAGAAATTGTAAGAAATGATAATGAAATCGTATACGGATACCTCGAAAGTTCAGAGTCTATTCCAATTATTATTCAGGATAAAATAATCAAGGATATAACTTACATTAAAAGTCATTATAAATCGATTGATAAAGAAATAAAAACCATATTACCCGATGAATTTGGAATTAATGATAACGGAATTATAGTCAAAAAGCTTGTTCACAATAATCAGGAATGCTTTGATATAAAAACAGAAGTTTTGATTTCGAATGTTAAATCCGGCTATATTCGCTTTGGTCTAACTACAAGTATCATAAGAAAATTGAAGTTTAGAGTTTTTCTTCTCTCCTCAGCTCTAAGCATATTTTTTATACTAATTGGAATCGCGGGCAGTGTCCGTCTTGCTTACATTTTTTCCGGCCCTATTTTAGAATTAAAAGATGCTTCCATTAAAATTTCAGAGAAAAACTTTGATTTTCAATTAAACATAAACTCAAAAGATGAGATCGGGATGCTGGCGGTTTCTTTTGATACCATGAGGAAAAATATACAGTACTACCAGAAATCCCTGGAAGATTTCAATAAGAAACTAGAAAATAAGGTAGAAGAAAGAACCCTTGAATTACAGAACTCTCTACAAGAAATAAACCAATTACATGAAAGAAAAAAAGCCGATTACTACCTTACGACGATACTGATTGAACCCCTGATGACAAACCTAAGCCGTGTAGAATCAATTCAAATCGAATTTTACCTGGAACAATACATGCAATTCCAGTATAAAACCAAATCTATACAGATAGGAGGAGATATTTGTATATCGAATAAAATCATATTAGAAGAACAAATTTACGCAGTTCTATTTAATGGGGATGCAATGGGTAAATCCATACAGGGAGCCGGGGGATTACTGATTACCGGAAGTATTTTTCAAAATATACTCAGTAGAAATTTACATTCAGAGGTCTACCAGAAAAAGAAGCCTGAGCAGTGGTTAGAAGATTGTTTTTATGAACTACATAAAATTCTTTCTTCCCTGGAAGGAAATATGCAGGTTTCCGGGCTTCTCGGCCTCGTAAATGTTGAAAATGGTATGCTGTATTTTATTAATTCAGAACACCCCCCTGCTACACTTTACAGGGATAAGAAAGCAAATTACTTAAAACAGAAATGTATTTGCAAAATGGGTAGTGTAATTCCTATCAACAATGTGATTGTTAATACCTTCAGGTTACACAGGGGAGATTCGATTTTTCTGGGCTCAGACGGCAAAGATGATATAGAATTTGAAGACGGAAGAGTAAACAGTGATGAAACTCTTTTTCTTCGTACCATAGAAAAAACACATGGAAAATTGGATTTAATTCCCTCAGAGCTAAAAAAACAGGGTGAACTCATTGATGATATTTCTCTCATGAAAATTACGTATGCTTAAAAGTTTGAATATTCTAAAATTTAGTTTTCTCATTATCTTCGCACATATTTTTGGAAACATTTCTGCAGGTAATGTGGTATATTTTGACCCGGATGGAAACTTACGCAATATAGCAGGAATACAGGCAAATGGTAGTTTTTATTTTCGCTCTATATCGAAAGACAGTCAATTTATAGTTGTTGCAAATCGTAATCTAATGGATTCGAAAGTTTCCCAAATAAAACCTGAGATAATGATTGTCCAGTCTCTATATTATAAGGAAATGCTGAAACAATTAAACCTACAAGCGGTGTATATATTTTCTTATGATTCCAAACTTACCTATCGAAAAAAAATCATCAGCTTGAATCCTGAAATCAAATCCCTATCCTCCCTAAATAAAAAAATAATTGCCAGTTCTCTAAATAAAAAAGATCTTATAAGTCTTATAGGAAAAAAAGCGGAAGAATGGCGAATCCTAAATGTTCCCAAGGATCTGGATGCAATTATGGGATTAAAATTCTTGCAAGCGGATGCTGCAATTGTTTCAGATAACAGCCTTGAGGTTTTTCAAAAAATAGATCCGGTAGACTATAAAAAAATCAATATTCTTCATTCTACTGATAAAATTTTTCGTCCTGTTGTAGTAAGGACCTTGTATTCCGGAGAGGAATCTGAGAAGATTATAAAATCCATGCAAAACATTTCCTCAGACCCTTTAGGAAAGAATTTTTTAAAAACTTTGAATCTTGATTCTATTTCTAACAAAAAGGCAGATTTAAACAGTTTAAAAAGATGAAAGTTTATAAAAAAAGCATATTCCTTTTCCTGATTTATCTTACTTCTCTAATTGTATCCTGTTCGAGTCCCTTAAAACAACTCAGGGAATTTCACTATTCTCAGGATAACAGAAAAAAAATTTTTATTTTATCCTCAGAAAATTTTACCAGCTTTCAAATGGTAAAACAAACACTGCAACATGAACTAAGCTCTAATTACGAAATTCTTTTTTTAAATCTCGAAGGAAACTACGAAGAACCGGAAGAAATAGCCGGGGAAATAAAAAACCTTCATCCGGATTTAATTATTTGTATAGGTTCCCACGCTTTAGAAACTCTCATTGGAAAAATAAAAGAAACTCCGATTCTCTTTTCTATGATCTTAGACCATAAACAATTCAATATATCCAAATATACTAATATTACTGGAGTTTCCCTGGATATACAACCCGAAAGTATATTTTATAATTATAAATCTGCAATTGGTGAAGTTACAAAAGTTGGAGTTATTGTAAGTCAAAATTACTATTATAAAGCTCTACTCATCCAAAAGAAATTAGCACAAATGAATATACAGTTGCTTATTTATAAGTCTTCTGCGAATAAAGTTTTAGAATCCTACCAGGCGATTAAGGATAAAATTGATGTTCTCTGGATGCTCCCTGACCCTTCAGTTATAAATGATAATAATTTCCTATATCTGGCTGAAAAAACAATTGAGGATAAGCTTCCTTTTATCGTATATTCGGAAAACTTTGTAAAAGCGGGTGGTCTTTTTAGCATATCCCCCAATTACTCAACTGTTGGTTCTCAACTTGCAATTATGGTACAAAAAGTTCTGGAGGATTCTCTTTCTCCAAAAGACATTCCTATTTCTCCTATCATAGGAACCTATCTTACCGTAAATCGAACTGTATTAAGGAAAGTAGGGCTCAAAATAAATGAGGCCTTGATTGATAAATCCATAGAATCAAATTAAAACGTCTGGCTTAAAGAAAAAACAATATGTCTGCCGGCCTGGGGGTTGGGCATAATGAGAGCAGGTGCATCGTATTTTCTATCTAAAAGATTTCTTATATGCAAAGAAGCTTTAAAAACCTTGTCTTTCTCAAAACTCAAGCTGTAAGTAAAGCCAAGATGGATTAGAAAATAATCGCCGATTGTATGCCCGTATACGGGAGTATCCCAGCGATTAATAATTTCACAAGTTTTGGATGTATTCACCTGCGAAAGAGCAGAACAAAGCGCATAGGTTTTAAGGTATTCTTTCCTGTCATCCGGATAAACATAGCTGGCGGTATCTACACGACGAATAGGGTCAACTATCACTTTAGTGAAATATTGAGCCGAGAGACTCGTGGCAAAGTTCTTAAAAACTTTGATATAAGAACCAAAGTTACTGCTGTGTCTGGGAATATCCTGTTTTTTCACCCTGTTGTGAGCGGTATAGAACTTTTGTTTATATACAACAAAATATTCTTCCGGGTCTTTCTGAATGGTACTGGCTATATTAAAACCCTCGTATGGAGAGATTTCTCTCATCATGCGGTTATAGGTATGGTTGAGAAAAAGATAGCTTCCCGGTTTAAAGAAAAAGAATTGGGTTTTCTGGTTTAGATACTTTAGCTCAAGCTCATAGGTTTCCATGCTGAGTTCCCCGGAATTTCCAAACCAGCTCCAACCTTCTTCCGCAAAGGTTTGCTTGATTAAATTAGAAACTCTGGAATGGGCAGCATTCAAATTTGTCCTGATATTTTTATTGATGTAAAAAGAAAGTTGCGATTCATAGGCCTCACTCCTTTCCGGTTCCAGCGTCTCCGGGTAACCCCAGTTCGGATGGTTCTTTAAGGTGTTCGAAGGGCTGCGGTTAGCAAAAGATACAGAACCTACCGTACCTTGAGTCGAAAATAGATTATTAAAACTCGGTTCCCGAAAACCCCTTCCGTAAAGCAATTTCAAATTTACGCTTTTAGTAATTTTATAAAGGAAAGCAAATTTTGGGTTTACTATATTACTGCTGTATTGATGCGTATCATAACGAAGCCCGGGTTGCAGGATAATTCGTTCTCCGATTTGTATTTCGTCCTGTAGATACGCTGAGTTTATTTTGGAAACACGCGGACCCTGATCTTTCCATTCGAGTAATCTGTCATCCGAAATGATATATGACAGACTTCGAACCGGTCCTAAATCGTTTCTGGAATAGTACAGGGCCGGTATACTCTGTTCGAAATAAGTAAAACCGAGAAGAATTTTGTTGTACGGAATACCTTCATATTTTACATGTAAATCGTTTGTATAACTAATCATGGGTTCAAGATAATTTCCCTGGTATTGAACATAAGCATCCCTATTGAGAGGAGAACATTTAGAAGAACTACAGTTCAAATTTGACATTTTTTCATCGTTATACAGGGGTGCAAAGCGAGAAAAATGTTCCCATTCCCTTGTATCATAACGCGAGAGGTTTAATGAAAAAGAAAGATTTTTCGTAATATCGTATTGTAGAATATAATTATATACATTGAAAGGATATTCATAATACCCATTTTGATTTCGATTACGAATAGCCCTGTAGCCGCTGACCGGAAAATAAGTTTTATTATTATTTTTCATATAAGAGAATTGCATATTGCCCTTAGGGTTGAATTGCCAGAAAAGCCGACTCATTATTTCACTTACGGTGGATGGGTTACGAAGACTTTTTGTTCCACCGTATGTTCTTTGCCAGGGATAAAGCAGGTTTAACTCCGGGTTATAGACACCCTTTTCCAATTGAGCCTGGTTGTATTCGTCTATCAGGCCGGAACCGGGGTCTGTATAGGGCCTGTAGTCTTCCCGTGTGTTATTACCCACAATATCCTGAGGATAGCCAAGGGAATTTTCATACGCTCCGACAATAGAGAAATAAACCGAATCAGATAACCTTACATCTCCGTTAAAATAAGCTTTTGAGGTATCCCAATTTCCCCTTTTAATAGTCAACTTACCCGAAACTCTTTTTTCCCCGGATCTTATATCTTCTGAATTCCGGGTGATAATATTGATAATTCCCATGAAGGCATTGGCTCCCCAGGTAACAGAACCCGGCCCCCTTATAACCTCAACTCTTTTGACACTTGCGATAGTTATAGGAAAATCATTAAAGCCTCTTACAATATTTTTTTGTATGATAGGAATTCCATCTACAAGGATAAGAGTTGAGTTTTGAATTCCCCGAACAGAAAGGCGATTGGGAACCCGGGTCAAATCATTGGTGCTATAGAAGCCGGGGAGAAAGGTGATTAACTCATTCATCGATTGGATTCCCAGGTCTTCAATTTCCTTATCGGTAAAAACAGTGATAATAGCGGGAGCATCACCTATTTTCTGATTTTTCTTTGAGGCGGTAACTACAATTGTATCTTCTAATTGGAAAAATTTTTCTTCTATTATTTCCTTTGGGGAAAGTTTCTCGGTAGATTCTTTATCTTTTTGAAAAAGTTCCTGTATTTCTTCCGGACTGAGCTTTCGAGAGGTGATTTTAATAATGTCACTCATCCCAATTTCATTCTCTATTTGATCGGAGAGTTGTATTTTTACTGAATAAGGAGTAAGCTCTATTACTTTTCCTTCGATACTATCACCTGATTTCAAAACAATGGTATCCGAAAAAATGGAGAAAAAGATGGAAATACAGAAATATAGGAGGATATATAGAAGATACTTTCGTTTAAATTTAAAGGATAGACTTTGCAAGAAAGAACCTCTTTAAAATCTGTATTGGCTATAATTCTATCATAATAGAGGTTTTGGGAAATAGCAAGGAATATTTCACTATATATCTATAGAATTTTTAAAAATAAGTCGTTCAGTTGAATCTGTATATTTCGGTGAAATCTGCCACCTATTCCGGTTGAAACTTTACCACTCAAATGTTTCCAAAATCATCTTAGTGACATCAGGGAATCTCCTTTCAAGGTAAATGAGTAAGAAGAGTGTAAGATTCTATCACAAACTGCATCAGCGATTGCCTGGTTATCTGCCACATCATGCCAGGATGAAATCGGATATTGAGAAGTTTCCGCAGCTTCATAACCTGGCGGAAATTTTTCATAAGCTCTGTTTGAGGGCTGTTTTTTGAGATATTACAATAAAAGCACCTTTCAACTTCTGGCAAATTTTAATAAGAATGTATAATCTCCCTTATCTGCCATTTTCAAACTCGGTATATAATAAATTCCTAACTTTGATTCTTGAAATAAATCATATTTTCCCCAGCTAAATACTTTTCGATGAAATACATTTTTAGCTATTATATCTGCCATGAGTCTGGAATGCCTTCCGTTTCCGTTAGGAAAAGGGTGAATAGCAACTAAGCGATGTTTAAATCGTATAGCAATTTCATCTTCTGAAAATAATTTATTCTCTATCCAGTAATTACAATCATCAAGCAAGTTTTTGATTTTAATACCAATTTGGAATTTATCTACTCCGATATTTTTATTTGAAAGACGAAATTTACCGGCCCACTTCCAGATATCACCGAACATTTTTTTATGAAGTTCAAGAATAAATTTTTCTGAAAAAACTTGATTCCTTTTAAGCGGTCTGAACAGGTCCCGGAGTCGTATCCTCAGTTAGACGATGAACCGCGCTTTTCACCAACCAGGTTCTGAAGCCCATGGATGGGCACATGTATTTAATCCAAAAATCAAATATCAAATTCCAGCACACTCCTTGTCCCTTTATGATTTTCACTAGTGAATGTGCCGCCTAGTTGTTCCGATAACATTCTAACAATTGTAAGCCCAAGACCAGGTGATTTATTTAAATCATTTTTTTCTTCCATTCCATTTCCATTGTCCTGAATGGTCAGGACAACATGATTTTCTGTCCTATCAAGCATAATTGATATCTGACCACCGTCTCGCCCTTTGAAAGCATATTTATAAATATTTGTTAGAAGCTCATTTATAATAATACCAACCTGAATTATTGTTTTTGCATTAAGATTAAAATCCGCAATCTGTTTTTTAACAGAAACATATTTAATTTCAGGAAACACTGCAACAATCGCATCAACAAGGCTTTCAGTGTATTCTTTTATGGAGATTTCCTGATAACTTTTACTGAACAATAACTTGTCATAGAGGATACGCATGCCTTGAACTCGAGTAATAGCAACCTGTAATGCAGAAACAGCTTCTGGGTTGCTGATAGATTCTAATTGTAATGATAATAAGCCTTCAATAGAAATGATATTGTTTTTTATACGGTGGTGGACTTCATGCAGGAGTATTTCTCTATTTTCAAGAGCTTCTTTTAAGTCCTGTTCTATGATTTTTTGATTGGTAATATCAATAGCCATACCTATGATTGACTTAAAATTCCCAAAATCATCTTTGTTTGGTGCATAAAATATATCGAAATATGTTTCTCCGACTTTAATAATATCCCTGAAAGTTTTGCCTGCCATAGCTTCTTTAACACCATGTATTATTGCAGGATAATCTTTATATATCTCAAAAGCCGACATACCAACAATCTGCCCCGGTTTTAGTCCAAGTGCATCCAGACTTTTGCCTTCTGATATAATAAATCTACCTTCTAAATCAATTGTGAAAATTATAGGCGTTGAGTTTTTTACAATAGACCTGAATTTTGCTTCGCTTTCTTTTAATGCTTGTTCGATTTGTTTTTGAGCTGTTATATCTTGTGAGGTCCCAAACAATTTAATAGGTTGATTCTTTTCATTAAATATAACTTCATTCATCGATCTTATATAACGTATTTTTCTATCATTTTTTCTTATAATTCTATGTTCGAATTCTGCAGGTTTTAGTCCCTTAAATGCATTCTGATAAGCATGATCGATTTTTTGAACATCATCGGGATGAGCTATAGACATAAGTTCTTCCTTTGAATTTATAGGGTCTGATAAGCCCATAATTTTTAACCAATTTTTTGAAAAAATCCATTTATCGTTAATAATATCCCATACACCCGATCCCATATTTGCAATTTCTTCTGCTTTCTCCAAAATATGTTTGTATTTATCCTGGGCTATTTCATTTTTAAGAGTTTGATTTTCTTTTTCTAATTCTTCAATTTTTTTTAATAAATATTCATTATTCAAAATTCTTTCTCCTTTAATTTTTTAGGAAAATGTCCACTATTGTTCTCTGCGTATCCACCGTAGCGATAGATGAATTATAAATGTGACCAAGCCCATGCATTTTCTTTTATCACCAATCATGTCTTATCCCTCTGTTTTATTCCCTCTTCTCTTAGCCGGCACGGACGCCGGCTCTTCAAATCAATTTCGTCTAACGTCCTGAGAATCGTCCGATGTGACGGTGGCTAAAATGGGTCTGTTGGACATTCTCTTGTTAGAGAGCTGTTTTTTGATATACCACTATTAAGCCACAGCATATTCTGTGAACTTTCTATAGGATGGAGGTTGTAATCCTAAAACAATATCTTCTTTTAATACACCAAATTTAACTAAATCTTCTTCTATTGTGTATTACTCAATTACTTCTATCATGCATAGTGTGTATTTTTTTATTTTACCGTTCTGCCTTATTATTTCACCATTTGGAATTTTAATTGTATTAAAATTTGTTCCATTCCAAACTTCAATACCATCTAAAGTTGGATTTGCTTTTATCAAAGTATCTAAAATTGCTTTAACATCATTATAGTGACTTAAGTAAGCAACTTCCCACCAATCCCAGCCTAAAAAACCTTCATTATCATATTGACAAGATGCCAGGTTTGGATACATTCCTGAACCATCACTACTGCTTAATCCTGCCTGTATTAACTGAGCACCATAAAGATTGGATTCGTCACCTGTTCCTTTGCAATCATTTTCTTTTTCTCTATATACCTGTCCTTGTAGACATATCTCATAATAAATTGCTGTCGTACAATTTTCATTTCCTATTAATTTGAATTTTATTGTTCCATTATTTTCATTGGAAATTTCATATCCTGTAGATTTACAACTATATTTTTCTCTATAATCGGCTTCTTTTTTTGTACGAATAAGTTCAAGCCAAAATGTAGTATTCGTCTTTCCTTTATTATATTCTTTATCTTGATCTTCGCAACTTATAAAAGATATAATCCAGAAGGTTATAGTAATAAAACCAATAGCTTTCATCGTGTTCTCCTACTTGTTTATGATGGATTTTCTTTAACTCTCTTTAAATACCAATATCAATATTACATATTGCATTATTAAAGCCAGATAAAATACCGCTTAACGTTTCGAGCGTGTAGTATATATCCGTATGTTACTAAAAATCGTAATCACTTCAACGTCTTATATGCTGGTGGAGTCAGGATTTTTACCGCACTTTAACATCTTAATAACATTCCCTGCAAAAAGACAACAAAAAAAGGAAAGGCGAAAATAGAGATTTGCTTTACAGAAAACTATACATAAAAATAGTATGTGGGATATGAATGAAAGTAGAGATTTTAATAAAAAGGCAGTATTGAGTTTCTTAAAGGCATTTTTGAAGGAACCGCATTTTGTTTCTAATCCGGAGATTTGCTTATTTTTGGAGAGAAATCCTATTTTTCCTTCTTCTCAGGAATTCCTTATTTTAAAAGATTTTGTCATTAATGAATTGGTATTTTTGCTGTCCTACACTCTATCAGGCCTCGGTTTAAACCGAATCGTAACGAAAGGAAGAGATACTTACAGATTTTTTTTAAGTAATTCAATAAAACCTTTTAAGAAACCCATAAGCTTAGGATTTTCACGAACTTCTTTAAATAATACCTTTTCATCTTCGGTCAAAGACTCACTATTTTGAATACCCAACATATCACCAGTTCCATTTACCAGCCATTTGATGCTGATTCCATATTCCTCATTTAGTTTTAGAATGACATCGATTGGAAGATGTTTGGCTCTACCGTTTACAATATCGCTTAAATTTGAAGCTTGGACACCATATTTTTGAGCGAAATCTTTTTGCCTCATACCTAAAAAAGTAAAAAGTTCTTTATAATTTTCTTTATTCATGAATTATTATTTTTCGCAATTTTATTGTTGATTTTTGCGATATAATATATAGTAAATATCAACAACCCAAGCATTTCTCTTCTTCGGTCATGCCGTCAAGTCACTTCGGTGCTTCGATACTAAATTTATTGCAGAAGCAATAAATTTCACTCAGCATCCGAAGGGTAGAAGCCAGCACTCACTCAGTGGCCGAGAAAGTCGATGAAAGCTTGATTTGGAAAATAAAAGGAGCCTATATGCAACACTACGAAGTAGAAGCCACGGTCGCCGAGGATGGAACCCTTACCGCCAGGTTACCGCAGGCCGTAGAACCCGGAACTTACACAGTTGTCGTGGTTTTCACCCCTACTGTAGAGACAGAATATAATCTGTCCATCCGCTTGAAACGTATGGAAGAAAACCCGCATCCCGGTTTTTCAAGGGAAGAAGTAGAAAGGGATCTGGAGGCATTACATGTTTAAAAGCAGCTTTCAGCAATTAGCTACCAGCGGCCAGCATTTTAAAACTGGGAGTCTTCAGGGGGTTTCTCATGGAAAATGAAGCTAAAGCGTTTCCCTTCCTCCCTCTATTACGTTCTCAAAGAAACCCTGATTTCAATAGTCGCCGTCTGGCATGACAGGAGAAATCCGGAGTCTTTAAAGAAAAGAAAACAAAATAAATAATCTACCCACGAAAGCGACCCACCGGTGGGTCGCCTGGTGCGGCGCCCTTTTTTTCCCAGCCGGATGTGGTTGCTGAGCAAGCAAAGCGCGCCGAAGCACAGCGTCCGGCTGTTTAGATATTAGCGATTAGTTATTATTACAGAACTTGCTTCCTTTTGGAAAGTCAGGCTTCCAATGCCGGGCGGCCAGCCTGTATGTTTTTTTCTTTTAAGGAATATCCTTTATTATCGGGCTAAAGCCCTTCTACCTCTCATCCCCCCTTTCCTGCGCACGCGAATTAGGAAAGGGGTAGGGGATAGGTTTACACTCTTCTTACACATTCACGTTGAAAGGAGATTTCCTGATAGAATAATTACATAAGGTTTAAATTAATCTATGTTAGACTTTCACCGAAATATACTTTATAGGGTTAGCTGGAAAAGAAGATGAACATTGACGAAAGCAACACAAAAGAAGAAGCGCCTCCTTTAGAAGAATTGGTGTTTTACAAAGAGGTATTGGAACGGGACAAAGAAACTAATGAAATAAGCCATTGGAATTCCAAACACGGAAAAAAAGGTTCCAGTCCTCTATATTATTATCCATGGATTGACTTCAACCTATTTTCAACTGTGGAACAACCTGTCCTTGAGAATTATGAAGTGAGAGAGCCTCCGGATGAGAATTGGGTGCGTCAATACATGACAAGCCCATCCAGAACACGCGCAGTTCCTTATCAGCATACCGAAGAGGGTGAGCGCTGGCTTGTCCTTGACAACGGAGGTCGTCCCTTCCTGGTCATCGAAAATGGAGTCGATGTATATGTGTATAGCCACGATCCCAACCGATTTTTGCGGAATATCGATCGATATTCCGATCATTGCTGGTATTCCCTTCTGCTGGGACAATTTAAGAACGTGAATAAAATATGGATCGGCAAGAGCGAAAAAACTCCCATGACCGAGTGGAGCGGGGGTTATGGGCCAGAGTTTGACGGGAATTCCATACTGTTAGAAGTATCCCATGGTTCATATGTCTTTATTGGACATGTGGTTTATTCCTTTGATTTTCCTGAATCCATCTCCGCTTTCTATGCACCTGTAGGAAACAATGATGTGCCCTACCCAACAGCAGAAACGGACACATGGTTTCTTTTCATGCTCGACTTAGTTGCTTACAAAAAAGAGCAATTCCTGCGCACGACAGATGAAGATTCAAAAGCAATGAATGATCTTTATTTTGACTTTTATGGTCACGGCGGACACAAGCAAAATGGAGAGAAGATAGATTTTATTAACGTCAGAACTCTGGCTGAGCCGTATTATTAGTCAATTATTAATATTTGCTGAATACTCCTTTATTCTTTTCAGGCGCATACACTCAGGACTTCAGACGAATGTAGCTCTGCTCTGTAATGGAGATTCAATTAAAAGTACTGGCAGTTAAATATAGAGTTACATTTTTATAGATTAGCGGGTGAGCGGGGCTTGAGGAAATAATTCGAGCAGAACCAAATCCTTTTTCATAAATCCCTGTAAGACTTACCGAAGTTTTTGCTGTAGCCCAGGTTAGAGCAAGAGTTCCTCCCCTCAGGTCCACATGTTCAAAACGTTGAGGTGCTTGAATATCTTCCGGAAAATACGAAATCAAAGGATTATTGGAAACACGAATTGTATTCGATTGACTGGCATTTAAAATGAGGAGATCTATAGAACTATCCAACCAATCAATTTTTCGAGTATTCGAATAATTAGAAAAACCTCCTATACGAATTGCAAAATTTTCAAAAAAGAAATATTCTAAGCCAAAAGCAAAATTTAGGGTAGCAAATCTTTCCATCATCGGTTCTTTAGGATTTTTTAAAATAAGATAAGGTCCTGTAAGTTCTAATTGGTAACGGTTGGTAGACATAGAATAGGAGCTCGTATAAATTAGATCAAAACTATAAAGCAAATTTTGATTTACAAAATGAGCTAATCCGAGACGTGTTTGATATATTTCCGGTTTTGATAAAGGGTGATAGAAGATATCGTTTTGATCAAATGAATTTGAATAAGGAGTATAAACACAGAGTCCCAGTTGGTAGTCTCCGACAGACTTCAGGCTTCCTATGAAATTCGGATTAAATGTTCTTGATGTCCTGATATAATCAGTTCCTTTTCCAAATACATTCTGATACCTCTTACTAATCTCACTGTAGGTATTTGCAGAAATAGAAAAATAGTCTCCCTGAGAAAATGCTATACCGGCAGGATTGTATACAATCCCGGATGGATCATCGGAAATGGCCGTATAAGCACCGGAAAGACCGGATGCTCTCTCCCCAACAAAAGAATGTATATTATGAAAATCATCAGCTACAATAGAAGAGGAAAAAAGAATAAACAGGACTATAAAAAATAACATAGAATCATGATTAAGAATAAAAAGAATAGTTCAATAACAAAATAATGGTTTACAATAGTTTTCAGACATTTTAAATCAAATATGACAATGCTATTCTTCTATAATTTTTTATTTTTCTTCCTTCTCATCGCATCAACCTTTCTTTGTTGTGACAAGCCTGCAAGATCTGATAAATCCATCTCCCGAGCTTTATTTATTTCCGGGATGCAACAAGAACTTGAAAGTCCTTTAAAATGCTCTGCAAATAAATATCTTTTAAAAGGGACAATTAAAGATAAGGCCGGAAATCCCATACAAAACCTGACTTTAACCACTACTTCTTCGAGCGGAATCGCCTTATCAAAAAAATCAATCAATACAGATTCTGAGGGGAATTATTCTCTCATTATTTGCGAAGGAGAAAATACAATTACCGTGGTCGACTCACAGGGAAATTTCTACGGCACTGCAAAATTTATTCTGGATGAGAACGGAAATGTAGTTATTCAAATAAGTCCGGCAAATGAAAATGAAACCTTTAGCATTTCTGTAGATTCCGTTGTTTTGCTCGAAAGTCCGGGTAAACCTGAGTTAGTCGGGCTTGACCTTGCGGCCAAACGTATTACTTCTTTTCTGCTTAATTCACCCATTCGACTGGCTACTATCTCGGATTATACAATCACATTGTATGTCAGCACTTCCCGTGATATTACGTCCCTCAGTCCCATTTTTACCTACGACGGGAAAATGGTGAGTGTAAATGGCATAGAACAAATAAGTGGATATACAAAGCAAAACTTTTCAAACCAAATCATTTATGATGTAACCGCAAGGAATGGAACGAAAGTTAGCTACACAGTAAATGTTGTGAAAGTTACTCCTCTCAGCAGTTTAACTTATTCTGAAAATCCGGCAAGATACGGAGTGGATGTAAGTATTACAAATAATGTCCCTACAGTAACAGGAACGGTCAGTTCTTACTCTGTAAGTCCGGCTTTGCCCGCAGGACTCAGCATAAATTCATCAAATGGTATTATTTCCGGAACCCCGACTATCCTTCAGGCAAGCAGCAACTATACAATAACTGCGGTGAATCCTATCGATAGCATTTCCTATAACCTGAGCATAGAAATAAAGGAACCCAGTGCTTCGGATATGGTAGGTACAAGTGCAGGTCAGGTTTTGTTCTATGACGTGGTGAATGATTTAAGTGGAAATGCTTACGTAGTTGGCACTACTTTCGGTAGTATTAACGGCCAGATAATCAATGGTAGTGGAGATGCACTGCTGTCAAAATATGACAACAATGGAAAGCATATTTGGACAAGACTGATTGGAGTATTCGGTAAATCAACTCAAGGGAATTCATTAAGCATTTGTAATTCAGGAAATATATATATATCAGGTTCCAGCACAGGCGGATTATCCGGCCAGGCTTTAAATGGTATTGAAGATGTATTTATCGCAAAATACGATTCTAATGGAAATCTAATATGGTTGAGACAGAGAGGAGGAAGCGGAGTAACCATCCAGCCCTCCGAGAGTACAATTTGTGACTCTTCTGAGAATATTTATATTACTTCCCGCACAAATGGAGCTTTTGATTCTCAGACTTTTAATGGCTCAACCGATGCCTTTATTATAAAATATGATTTGAATGGAAACTGGCAGTGGACAAGATTATTAGCGGAAACAACTGCAAAATCTACATTCGGTAAAGATCTGGAAATTGATGCTTCCGGAAATATTTATCTTATAGGAGTAACTCAAGCAGTACTCGCTTCAGGAACAGCTCCTGCAAATACTAAAGCTAATATAACTAATAGAGATCTTTTTATTGCAAAATATCAGTCAGATGGAACCTTTAATTGGGCCAGACAGACCGAAGGTCCGGTCATAGGAACGGATATAATGACTATGCAGGTTCAGATAGATAAACTCAATAATAAACTTTATCTCGGTGGCTATGCAAGTGGAACTTTTAATGGACAGAGCTTGACTGGTCTTAATGATGCTTTTGTAAGCGAGTATGATGCAAATGGGAACCATGTCTGGACAAAACTTTATGGCCTGGGCTCTAAATCAGTATTCACATACAATCTGAAATTATATAACTCTAAACTTTATCTTATTGGCTCTACCGATGCTCCATTAAACGGAAGCACAGTAACGGGAACACTGGATGGTTTTATAATGACTCTTTCGAATACGGGTATTCTTGAAACTGTAAAATTGTTTGGTTATCCGGGAGGAAGTAATTCTTTTTTAAGTCTGAGTTTTTATCCTCCAAACCAGATGTTCATTGTTGGTTATACTAATACAATTTTTGACGGTATCTCTCCGCTAGGAACCAATAATAACGGACTCTTTTTTAAATATATTCCCAGATAGGGCCCCGGAGGCATAATTGAAATTAAAATTTATTCTTTTTATCATATTTAGTATATTATATAGTTGTAATATATTACATCATCCGAAACAGGATAAAACCTTTTCGAGGATTCTTTTTCTTACGCAAATTCTCGAAAACACAAATCGCTGCCAGGGGGAAACGTATCAACTTAAGGGTAAAATCAGGGATAGAAACGGTAATGGATTAAGTAATGCAAAAGTTACAATTACCTCAAGTACGGGAATTGCCCTGTCTATACGTATGAACAAGCCGCGTACGGAAACCGATAATAGTGGTGAATTTTCTCTGACTGTATGCGAAGGTAGCACGGATGTGAGTATATCGTCTGAGGGAAACGAATATGGAAAAGTTACGATAAACCTTGATAGTTTCGGGAATATTACAATTGATGATACTCTCTCGAATGTCGACTTACTCATTACCTCCATAAGCAATTCTAAGGGAGAGCAAATCCCGATTAATGGTTTTTTACCTCGACCTAAGAATATAATAACTTTTTTATTTACTTCTCCTGCTGCAATCGGAAGCATTAATTTTACAAATATCACACTTACCGTGCCAGGCGGTACAGATAAAACCAGGTTGATTGCACACTATAGCATAAGTGGTGTAAAAATTATGGTTAACGGTATTTTACAACAAAATGGAATCACGGTAAACGATTTTACAAAACCTGTTTTATATACAGTTTACTCAGATGATGGAAATACCAAGACTTATACGGTAAATGTGGAATAGAATTATAGGAAGTATGCTTTTTTTAGATTACCAGTCTCTACATTTAGATAACAGACATAGCTAAGTAATTCATTTCTTTGCTATTAAAAAAGTTGCTTGCTTTGGATATGCTGTAACTACTCAGCTATCGGCCAGCAAGCTTTGTTCGTTTATAATTTCTTTATTTAAAAACCGGGTAAGTAATTCACCGGGTTAAAGTGCTTTTTCCCCAGTCCATCTCTGACTTCAAAATGTAAATGTGGCCCTGTAGATTTCCCGGTATTCCCAACCTTCCCGATTAACTCTCCCTGTTTTACCTTTTCTCCTTCTTTTTTAATAAGAACACTCTGGTGGGCATAATAAGTAACAAGACCGTTCTCATGTTGAATTGCTATGAAGTTTCCATAATTCCCCCAGCGTTTGCTTACAATGACCTTTCCATTTCCGGCAGCATAAATAGGGGTTCCTACCCTTGCAAAAGCATACATGTCCAGACCATTATGAAAACCATTCTTTCCAAAAATTTTTCTTGGTCCGTAAGAACTGGAAATATTGAAATCTCCCTTTTTAAGAGGCAGTGAAAAGGTGGTTTTTTTTTCCTCTTTCTCTTCCTTCTCTTCTTTTGTGGGTTCCGGTTTTTTCTCTTCGGTTTTATTCTTTAAATACCCGGCAAAAACCCAGCCATCCTGCCCTCCTTTCTCGGCTCTAACTTTAACCCAGTAGGACTGTATTCCTTCCAGAGTTTCTTTACGATGATTTATTTTCTCAATCTTAACAGCCGTATTCTCTTTGAGCTTTCCTTTTTTATCACTGAAAGTAGTGGGAAACTCGTATAAATCCAATTCACTCAATCGAATATACTTGGTCTCACCTTCTTTAGGATTATAGTCTGTATCTTTTTTTTCCTCAACAGTTTCTTCCTTTTTTAAAGAGAGATAACCGGAAAATACCCAGGCTTTATCGGTTCCTTTTTGCACGTAGGCCCATTTGGCGGAAATTCCTCCGATTAATTCATCCTTCTCGGAAAATTGTAGAACCTGAACAACATCTCCCCTGTTCAGAGCAAATAATATAGCTCCATTCAAAGAAGGTTTAGAACGTGCATTTAAAACAGAAACAGTAACAAAATACTCGGGAGCACGAAATAGAGCCCTATGTATCATTCCCTTAATTTTAGGCTTTTTATTTTGTAAAAAAGCTTCGGGAATAAAACCTTCTTTTCCATTAGATAGTTTTACCTTGGCCCAATATTGTTCCTGCTTATTTGTAGGTGCGAAGTTTTCCTCTATGTACAATACTTCAATTTTATCTCCGGGATACACCCTATCGATTGTATCCTCATTCGAGGAGTATGCAAATCCTTTTAGTACATACTCCCGGTTAACATAGCGACTATCTTTCGCATCCAGAAATTGAGTAAAAAAGGAAAATATAATAGTAATAAAAATAATTCGAAAACGCATTTGAATCTCCTAAGGAATAATATCTAAATAAAAGATATTATTCTATCAATAAGTTTTTTATTATTTTCTGAATTTTTAAAAAAGAGAAAAATATTTTCCTTTTGTTCTGATAATTCAAATTTCTCATACGTATTTAAATGAAGTAGTTCCGAGAACTTCGTATCCAGAATTAGTTCATTAAGGAGAATAAAATCGGGCTCAATCGAATAGAACATTTTTTCTGCCCATTCTATTTCTTCGGATTCTATAACAAAAAAACCCTTCTCGATTAATTGCTTTTTTAAATTTTGTCTCTTAAGTTTATCCTCGCAAATCAAAAGACAAGATATTTCGGAATTCAGAAGTTCTACATAAAATGTAGTTCCGGAACCCGGTTCCGATTCAAGGCTTATCTTGCCGTTATGGGCTAAAAGAATATCATGACAAAGGGGCAAGCCCAGACCGCTACCTTTTTCCTGCATAGTTCCAAAAGTTGTTGTTTTGATATCTGTTCTAAAAAGATTTGGTATTAATTCTTTGCTGATGCCCATACCGGAATCTTGAAATATAAGGCGTTTATAAATTCCTTTATTTTGAGAGGATATGGAAATAATACCATTTGCTTCAGAAAATTTAATGGCATTGGAAAGTAAATTATTTACAACTTCACTCAGAAGTTGAAAGTCTCCAAATACAAGAGTAATGCGAGCAAGATTATTTATAAGTATCAGTTTTTTTTCTTGAGCCAGCCTCCGGAAAGAATCGAAATTTTGCTCCACGATTTCATAAAGGTTTACTTTTTCATAATATAGTTTTATTTTACCGGATTTCAATCGATTCAGATCTAAAAGTTGGTTTATCATTCGAATTGAGTTAGATATATTCTTGCTAATGTTTACTAAAAAAACCTTAAGCTCCTCTTCATCAATATCCTCATATTCATCAATTATCATATTTATGAGACTATAGATACTGGCTAATGGAGAGCGTAAATCATGTGAGATGAGGGAGATAAACTTATCTTTTAATTGGTTTGCTTTTTCTGCTCGTTCTTTTGCTTCCTGTAGTTCCTTTGTTCGTTCTACAATTCTCTCTTCAAGATTCTCCTTTGCTTTTTCTAAGTCCTTAATTCTCTGATAACTTCGTATCGCGGTTAAAACAGCACTATAAAGCCTGGTACTACTTAACTCTGATTTTAATTCATAACCATCGATGTCATAATTATGAACTACATTTTTCTCGGGGGCAAAGCCCGGTTGTCCGGTTCTTAACAAAATCCGAACCCTATAATTTTTTAATGACTCACGTATAACTTGGACTAATTCCAATCCATCCTGCTTGCTTTGCATAACCACATCGAGAAGAATAACAGCAATGTCGTCCTCCAATTCTAATATATGCAGAGCTTCTTCTTTTGAGTAAGCATGTAAAAATATAAGATTTCTATCATACACTTCAAAACCTTCTAAAGCATATTCTGTAACCTTATGAAGGTCCTTCTCATCATCAACAATGAGAATTTTCCATTCTTCCTGTTTCTTTCTTTTCGACGGAATTTCTTCTTCAGTAAAAAGAAGAGAGTCAGACATTTCATTTTTGGCTTGATTTTTTTTAAATAAGGGTTCACTCATCGCTCTCTTTCCCTTCTTCCATTAAAGGAATTCGTATTACAAAGGCAAGCCCTTTTCCACTCAGACTTTCACAATATATTTCCCCTTTTAATTTCTGTTTCACAAGGTTATAAATAATGTAAAGACCGAGCCCTGTCCCCATTACCTTATCTGTGGTATAGAAGGGTTCAAAAATTTTTTTACAATTTTCAACACTTATTCCCCTTCCATCATCTTCATAGTTTATGAGAATATTCGAATTATCTCTTTTTATTTTAATCCAAATTATACCCTGATCTCTTTCTTTAAATCCATGATTAATAGAGTTGGTTATCAGATTAGTGAATACTTGCGCAAAAACGCCGGGGTAACTATTTATATAGAGCTTTTTTTCCAATTCATAAATAAACCTGATATCCTTTCCCTTAAAAAAAGGTTTTATACTTCGAGTAATATCTTCAAGATATTCATCTAAAGAAAAAACACGTTTTTTCTCCGAAGTTCTATCTATAGAAACCTGTTTAAAACTTTGAACCAATTCAGCAGTTCTATGTAAATTTTCTGCAATTATAGAAGAAATCTCATATATCGATTCAAGATACTTTTCAAAATCTTTTCGCGACATATTACCTGATTCATAAGTTTCTGCAAATTGTTTTGTTTTTTCTTTTAGTCCGGTTGAAGCAGTATAACCTATTCCAATAGGAGTATTGATCTCATGAGCAACACTTGCGACAAGTGCACCCAGAGAAGCCATTTTTTCAGATTCTACAAGTTTGTCTTGAGCCTCTTTTAAATCAGAAAGCGTTTTTTGTAATTCAAGGTTTTTCTCATGAAGATGATTATTTTTCTCTCTCAACTCTTCCGCTTGAATAAAAATTTGTTTTTCTCTTTCTTTTAATATATTTTCCGTATCTCTCCATCTTGATAAAAGGGTCAGCAAAAGTCCCTTCCAGGCTGTAGAGCTTTTTTGTAAAAGTTCGAAAAAAGGTTCCGATTGAATCTGGATTACCACTGAATTAACGAGTGCTCTGGCACCGGCCATCCTCGGAGCTTTATCAAATAGCGACATTTCTCCGATAACCTCTCCGGTTTTCCGTCTGGCAAGAATAATTTCATCTCCGGCGGAAGCTTTAAAAATTTCTATTTCACCCCGCTTGATTATAAATGCCGAATCTCCCTCACTCCCTTCTGAAAATAAGATTTCATCTTTCTTTATCAAACACTCAGGACACATTTCCAGAAGCTTGTTTAAATCGGACTCTTCAAGCTCCGAAAATAAAGAAAGATTTTTTAAAAAATGCAGTTCCTTTTTCGAGTCAGACATAATTACGGTAGACGGGTTTTGAAGTCTTTCGTCAAGGTTATTTCTCTAACTTCTTTTTTCCGGTATCAGAAAAAAACAGGAAGAATAGGAAGTTTTAGAGGGCTCCATTTTTTTAAGACATAATAATATATTATAGTCTTCGTATATTTAAAATAGGTGATGTATTTAAAATACGAGAACCGTATCATATAAAAAATCTAATTAATCTCGCCGAGACATATATAGCTTCAGATAACCTGAAACGAGCTGTTGAGATATTAGGCTATTTGAAACAATTAGATACGGAATTGAAGTTTGAGTTCGGTTCGGAATCAGAAAAAACAAATCCGGCGGCATTCTTTAAATCATAAAAAAAAATCTTTTTTCTTATTGATATGTCTAAAAATAAAAGCTAAAATGTCTAAGTAGTAAGCCTTTTCGGGTAAGGGTATGATGACACAAATAGAATTAGAAAGGCCAAACCTCTCAAAAAAAATTGATATAGGAAAATACCTCGTAAGCCTCTGGAGACACTCTTCGAGTATTGAAGGAGTCTATAGATACGCAGGTAGAAAGTTTTTGGAAGAAATGTTGGATGAGTTATTTGAAGAAGATGGCTTATTTGAAGATTTTACTGAGCAAAAAAAACGTATTAAAGAAGAACTTCAACAATACTATTACAGACCCCTGCCTCTGAAAGAAATTTCTTCCTTTGTGCAGGATAATCCGGAATATGCCAGTATGTTTTATGATGATGCCTGTAGTTTTGCAAATTCCAATGTAAAAATAACTCACCGGGAAAAAAGATTTCTGGATAACCTTTCCAGGGAGCTTCGTATGCTGGATCTGGAAAAGCGAATCATTAATCGAAAATATTTTATACACTAAAACAATCCTTTTTATCGGACATCTAAAATTATTTTTGCTACAATAGTTTTTTTAGCTGTCCGATATACTAAAAAGATATGAATCCTATAATTTCATCTCCAGGTTCTGAATACGTTTGTCCGAGCTGTGGTAGGAAATCAAGACTACCTCAGGATATTCCCAAACACGGAATTTTTAAAGTTGCATGCTTTTACTGTAAACATATCTCGGAAGTAAAATTTGAAACCAGAGACGAGGAAGATCTGGAGCAACAGGAAGCAATGGATCTCATGCAACCTGAAGAAGAAAGAGATTCCCTGGATCCTCTTGCCGAAATGGGGGACCCTTTTGAAGAGAAAAAGCAGGAAATTTCCAGAAATCCTCTTCCACTAGAGTCAGATGTTGAAGAATTGGAACCTGATTTATATCATGAGATCCCGGAGTTTGAACCGGATCTAAATATAACAGCTAAAGACAGGGACGATTTCGAAAATCCAATTGATAATCCTGTATCTCTTGAAGAAGATTTCGAACCTGAACCAGAGAATTTTGAACCTATTCGAGAAAAAGAAAATCATACTGAAAATTCTTCCTTTTTCCTTTCCGGCTCAGAAGATGATTATAATATTATGGATAAAAATGCTTCTGAAGTCGAAGCACTTCAAACTGACAAAGAAAATAGTTTTGAAAAAGAACCTGAACCGGTATCAGAAAAGAAAGTAGAGGAAAAGAACCTCCAGGAACTTCCGGAACCTTCCATGCAATTAATTCCTTATAAGAAAAAAGAGTTCTCAAATAAGATTGTTGGAAAAATAGCTCATGCTCTGGATATAAATAAAATTTCTGTGGAAGGCAACCAGTACGTACCTATTGTAGAAAAAGTCGTAAGGAAAGTCCCTTAAGAACGGGACTCTTCTTCGATTTCAAAATCTTTAAAAAGGCTTTTCTGGTTGGAATAACCATCTGCATTAAATTCAATGGGATAATTACCGGTAAAACAGGCATCACAATAACCCGCTTTATTTCCTTCTGCTACTGCTTTATGCATATTTTCCACGCTTAAATAAGCCAGGGAATCCACCCGAAGATATTTACGTATTTCTTCAAGGGTATGAGTGGCAGCAATCAGTTCTTTATGAGTGGGGATATCAATTCCATAGTAACAGGGAGAAACAGTGGGGGGAGAGGAAATGCGCATGTGGATTTCTTTTGCGCCCGCTGTTCGAAGCATTTTCACGATCTTCCGGCTGGTAGTCCCTCTCATAATAGAATCATCTACTATGATAATCCGTTTGTCTTTTACAACTTCCCGAACTGCATTATATTTAATTTTGGCACCAAAATCACGAATTTTCTGATCCGGTTCAATAAACGTCCTTCCTATATAGTGAGAACGAATTAAAGCAGACCCATACGGAATCCCGGAAGCTTCCGAGTAACCCAGAGCAGCAATATTGGCAGAATCCGGCACCGGAACTACAACATCCGCGTCTACCGGCAGTTCTTCAGCAAGGTAGCGGCCTAAATTCTTACGAATTTTATAAACAGAAGCTCCAAAAATATAGGAATCGGGTCTTGAAAAATAGATATACTCAAAAATACAGAGGCTTTCTCTGGTTTTGGGAAATGGAAAATAAGATTTGATTCCGAATCTATCAACAACGATCATTTCACCGGGTAGGACATCCCGAATATAGCTTGTATCGGTAATATCAAAGGCACAGGTTTCTGAAGCAAATACAATCGAACCATCTTTTTTCTTTCCCATGACCAGAGGACGAAACCCGTTGGGATCTCGAATGGCTATCAGGCTGTCCACAGTCAGAACGAGGAGAGAATAAGCACCCTTTATAATATTCAAGGCCTCTGCGAGAGCAACCAAGAGCTTATTAGAAGAAGATTTAGCCATCAGATGGACCAATACTTCCGAGTCTATAGTTGTCTGAAAAATTGAACCTTTTTGTTCCAGGCTATGCCGAACATCATAAGAATTAACCAGGTTCCCATTATGGGCAAAGGCAATAGAACCCAGTCTCGACTCAACTCGCATAGGCTGTGCATTTCGTAAAAAGCTTGCACCAGTAGTTGAGTATCGATTATGTCCTATAGCAGCTTTTCCGGGAAGTTCTTTCAGTTTGGACTGAGAAAAAACGGAGTTGACGAGTCCCATGTTAGCATAACGGTAAAGATGAATTCCGTCGGTAGATACGATTCCACTTGACTCCTGACCGCGGTGCTGCATAGAGTAAAGACCGAGATATGTAAAGTTGGATGCTTCGTTGCTGTTAAAAATTCCAAAAATTGCGCATTCTTCTCTCGGTTTATCCTCTCCTGAGTTTGGAACTGGATTAGAGAAAGTAGAGCAATTACTCTTGCATTTCATAATTGGATATGTTTTTTTAGGCTATAAATCATGCAAATCAAATCTAAATACCTTCTTATCAATAACAAGAAAAGCCTTGAACTGGCCCTTGTTAGTTTAAAGTCTGCGAAATCGCTTTCAGTAGATACGGAATCTTCAGGTTATTTTACCTATTTTTCCCGTGTCTGTCTGATTCAAATTAACGCATCCGGTCAAAATTTTATTTTTGATCCCCTTTCCAATATAGATTTGGGTCCACTTGGAGAGGTTTTTTCAGATGATAAAATTCTAAAAATTTTTCATTCTGCTCCGGATGATATTAAAGTTCTGAAACGAGATTTCTCTTTTCAATTTAAGAACATTGCGGATACCATGTATTCTTCAAAGCTTCTGGGCTTAGAACACAATTCTTTGCATTTCCTGGTACAGAATTACCATGGTATTGAACTTTCTAAAACCCAGCAAAAATCTAACTGGGAATACAGGCCTCTGCAGGAAAAACAACTGGTCTATGCTGCCCTTGATACGGTGTATCTTGAATCTATCTGGGAAAAAATGCGGGAAGCCCTGGAAAAAGAAAACCTTCTGGAAGAAGCTTATTCAGAATTCGAAAGAATGACGGTAGAAGAATACAGCTTAAGAGAAGACAACCAGGAAGTTCAACTTCATCGTTTTCCTGAAATTCAGAAATATAGTCCGGAAGAAAGACGGCTCATTCTGAATATTCTGCAATTTCGAGAAGAAAAAGCAAAACGGATGAATAAGGCCTCTTTCCGGGTAATGAATAATGAGTATATTGTGAAAATTGTTCAAAAAAAACCAACCGAAGAAGAACTCATTGAAAAACTCGGGAAGAAAGATGGAAAAGCTCTTTTTGAAGAAATACAGAATCCGAAAGGAGAACTCATCGAAACAATTTCTATTCCCAGGGTAAATGCCGATTTAAATCCGGAGGAAGAAGTTATTTTTCAGAGGTTGAAAAAATGGAGGGATAAGGTAATGAAACACAGAAATATAGACCATTCTATGCTTCTTTCGAATAAAAATCTTATTTCTGTTTTACAAAAAAATCCGCAGAATATTCAGGAACTCGAAAATATGAACCTGATGTCAGACTGGAAATTAAAAAACTACGGCCCTATGCTTTTAAAAGCCCTGAAAAATGAACCCTATGAATACCTTCTAAAAAAAATGACTGTTATCAAGGGAAAGAAAAAGAAGAAAACAAAAGGACATTTTCTTCAGAAAAAAAAAGGATCCGGAGAGACAAATCAGAAGGAAAAAAGTGGAACAGATGAAACCCCAAATGGCAAACCTGAGGAAACTGAAAGCACTTCTTGAAATAGATAGGGGGCTTGAACCCCCTCCTTCGGGATACGGAAAGCTTCATTCTTCAGCTGTCATCATGGCTCTTACCGAATTAGAAGATGGAGACATCGGAGTAATTCTGACCAAAAGAACCGAGCATTTAAAAAGCCATCCGGGCCAAATCTCTTTTCCCGGCGGAAAGGTGGATAAAGAAGATATAAATTTTACTCATACAGCCCTTAGGGAGTGGGTAGAAGAAACCGGTGAAAAAGCGGAGAACCTTGAAGTTTTGGGAAAATATAAAGATATTATTACTCGAACGGGCTACCATATCACACCTATAGTAGCTATTTATCACGGCGAAGGCTCCTTCAATCCCTGTCCGAGGGAAGTTGATTTTATTTTTACTTTAAAATATTCTGATTTTTTAAACTATCCATTTTATTCTATTGAGGGAAGAGAAGCTTACGAAAAGCATATATACTATTTGGATCATCCGCGAGGAATTCTATGGGGAGCAACCGCTTATATGTTGGTTAACTTTTTTCGAGAATACTTTGGCTTTGACAGAAAACCAATTATAGCAGAACCCAATCTGAATGTACCTCCGTTTTTTGATCCCAAAAAACTTTGAAATTAAAATTACTATAAGCCAGGAATAAAACTCATGATTAAAATGAATGGAATTAATAAATCTTTCGGAGGACAAACGGTATTTTCCGATTTAAACTTTAGTATTAACCGGGGAGAAAAAGTTGGTCTTGTCGGAAGAAACGGACACGGAAAATCTACCCTTTTAGAAATGATTCTCGGTAGGGTAGAGCCCGACTCCGGAAATATTAGCATTCCAAAGAATTATAAAATAGGACATCTGGAACAGCATCTAAAATTTTCCAAACCTACTGTTCTGGAAGAATGTAGCCTTGGACTTCCTCCCGGAGAAGAGTATGAAACCTGGCAGGTTGAAATGATTCTTTCCGGTCTGGGTTTTTCTGAAGCGGATATGCAGAGGCATCCGGATGAGTTTTCCGGAGGATATCAGATCAGGATGAATTTAGCAAAGCTTTTAGTTTCCGCTCCTGATATGTTAATGTTAGATGAGCCTAATAACTACCTGGATATTGTTACCATTCGATGGCTGGAAGAATTCCTTCGTTCCTGGGAAGGTGAATTTATCCTCATAACCCATGATAGGAATTTCATGGATAGTGTGGTAAGCCACGTAATCGCTATTCACCGAGAAAAAGCAATTAAAGTGGCAGGTGATACGGATAAACTCTATAACCAGATTAATACAGAGGAAGAGAACTACGAAAAAACCCGTCTGAATGAGGCTAAAAAACGCAAGCAGGAAGAACAATTCATTGCAAGGTTTAAAGCCAAAGCCAGTTTTGCCAGCCGCGCCCAGTCCAGAGTAAAAAAATTAGAGAAGATGGGAGAAAAAAAAGCTCTGGATAAAATAGAAGACCTCGAATTGTTTTTTAATAGTGCGAAATTTGAAGCAAGCCGAATGCTTTCTGCTGAGAATATTAGTTTTTCCTATGATGGAAAAGAACCTTATCTGATTCGGGATTTCTCCTTAACGATAGAGAGAAAGGAAAGAATTTGTATCATCGGGAAAAACGGCAAGGGAAAATCTACCCTTTTAAAACTTTTAGCCGGTGAATTGAAACCCGATAACGGAAACATATATAAGCATCCCATTTTATTAGAAGGTTACTTCGGACAAACCAACAAAAAGGTAATGAACGATGATAACACGATCTATGAAGAAATTAAAGCCTCTGATCCGGATTGCACCGACTACAAGGCAAGAACTATCGCGGGAGGCTTAATGTTCCCCGACACCATGTCTTTAAAAAAGATAAAGGTTCTATCGGGTGGTGAAAAAAGCCGTGTTCTTCTTGGAAAAATTTTAGTTAGCCCCTGTCATCTTTTATTTCTTGATGAGCCTACAAGTCATTTGGATATGCAATCCTGTGATTCTTTAATAGAAGCCATCGATGATTTTGAAGGTTCTGTAGTAATGGTGACTCACGATGAAATGCACTTAAGAGCGGTGGCAACTAAACTTATTGTATTCGACAATAATGAAATTCGCATATACCCGGGAACTTATGATGAATTTCTTTCTGATGTGGGCTGGTCGGATGAGAGTATTTAAGGATATTTGAATGAAATCTGAATTCAATTCTAATCAGATCAGTGCATTTACCAATGACGTCCTCGGGAAACGAGATGCTGTGGAGCTTTCCCAGCTTATTTCAAAAAAGGAAATACAAATAAAGGAACTCGTAGAGGCTGCTATACAAAGAGCAGAAACAGTCAATCCTTTTCTCAATGGTATCACAACGAAAATGTATGAGACAGCCAGAAAGGAAGCCGAGGAGAAGTCCGAAGGTTTCTTTTCTGGAATCCCAAGCTTTATAAAAGACAATGAAAATGTAAAAGGCTTTCCTACAAGTTTTGGCTCCCTATCAGTATCCCGAAAGAGTGCCCGGAGGAATAGTCCTTTTGTAGAACAATTAAAAGCTCTCGGTTTTATCAATATAGGAAAATCGGCACTCTGTGAATTTGGCTTAACAGCTACTACCGAATCATCTTTTCATGGACAAACTCGTAATCCCTGGAACAGAGAACATTCTACCGGTGGCTCCTCAGGTGGAGCTGCCGCTCTTGTTGCAGCCGGTGTGGTTCCCCTGGCCCATGCCAACGACGGAGGAGGTTCTATTCGGATCCCGGCGGCCTCCTGCGGACTTATCGGTCTAAAACCTTCACGCGGTCGATTTCAAAACGAGAAAGCACTGAGTGTTTTACCCCTAGATATTGTTCATCAAGGACTTGTAAGTAGAACTGTTCGAGATACAACCACATTTTACTCTTATGCAGAAAAATATTATAAAAATCCTCAATTACCTGAAATCGGTTCTGCTAGCCGCTCTTCCTTGAAACGTTTGCGCATGGGCTTTTTTTACCATCTTCCGTTTTTAGAAACAGTAGATCCGGAGGTAGTAAACGTTCTGAAAGATTCAGCTAAAATTTGCTCAGAATCAGGTCACTCAGTTGAAGAAATACCCTGTCCTTTTTCCAAAGAGGTGGGAGATGATTTTTTCTTATACTGGGGAATGATGGCTTTTTTATTTGAGCATCTTGGTGGGCTTATGACGGAGAACAAGTATCAAAAAGAGAAACTGGAATACTGGACCCGAAAGCTAAGTGAAAATTTTTTTCGTAACCTCTGGCAGGCTCCTTTTATGTTCTATCGCTTAAAGAAATTTTATTATGAATATGAAAAGGTATTTCAAAAATACGATATTCTCCTCTCTCCGGTAATGGCTCACCCTGCCCCAAAACTGGGTTATTTATCCACAACCGACGTGGTATTTGAAGAAGCTTATAGACGGGTAAGACAATTTGTGCCTTATACACCCATTCATAATGTATCGGGCGCTCCGGCCATTTCCTTGCCCATGGGCTTTAGTTCTCAAGGCCTTCCTATAGGTATGCAGTTTTCTGCTGCTTATGGAGAAGATAGGCTCTTACTGGATCTGGCTTTTGAGTTAGAAGAAGCAGCTTCCTGGAAGATGATTTCGGATATAGAAATAAATAATTATAATAGGATTTAAAAATATGGCACATCGGTTTCTCTTTATTTTATTCGCAGTATTATCCTTCCCGGCTTCTGTTTCTGCCTCTTACATGGCACAGTGTAAACTGAAAGTAAAGTTGATTTCTTTAGAAACAGAAATACAACAAAAAGAAAAGTGGTATTTTCGCAAAGCCAACTTTACCGTCCTCAGTGTTAGAGAACAGGATGGTCATTCTGACAATCATTGTACCAATTATCCGGGTAAAGATTTCAAAGGAGAAATATCATCTAAGAATAAAGAACGTCTTGAAGAATTAACAAAAGGAGATAAAGCCATCCTCCTTTTTCGAACCGTTACTTCCGAAATGTTAGACAAGGATAAAGTTGTTAAAATGATTACTTATAAAACCTATAAACTTAAAGCCTTTCGTTTTTGGGATTACTTTTATTAATTTCAAAAGAAGGAAATTAATTGTTACAAAAATTCATTGAAATTCTTCATTATATATCGATAGCGAATATTAGCTTTATCCTTTGTCTGGTTTTATTTCGACACTTTGAAGATAAACGCGGAAAATACGCAGCCCTTTTTTTAATTTCATCTCTCTCTTATCTTCTATTATCACTTGATACTTCGGGAAAATTAAACCTGTATGTTAAACAACTTCTTCATCTTGGAATTATAGGTCTTTCTTTCTTTTTTTGGATACTTACCAGTTCTATTTTTGATGACAACTTTTACTTCGGGAAACGGCATAAAATTGTATTATTAACAAAATACCTGATTTCTTTAGCCGCTTATCCTTTCGCGAAAGGTATGGACTGGGATATTATACATAGGAAGGTGAATCCGAGCTGGTTCTTGCCGGGAATCATATATTCGGTTTTACTTGTAGTCCTGGCCATGATTGAAACCTATAAAGGTAAGTATATAGATCTAATAGAAGAGAGAAGAAAACTCAGAGAAATCCACATTTATTCCGGTGGAACTGTTATTGTTTTTATTATATTTAGTTATCTTCTTCCTTTCAGTGAAAGCTACAAGGATATATTAGTACTTATAAATATGCTATTAATTACTATATTAATTTTTGGGTTTATGTTCTTCTCTATAGATTTTAAAATGGGAATTTTTGAAATTAAGGAAAAAGTTAGGGAAACAAATCAGGTTGTAGATTTGAATAAAAATCCAATCTATCAAAAATTAATAGAAGCTTTTGAAGTCAAAAAGATTTATATAACAGAAGGACTATCTATTCGAGAATTAGCAATAGAACTAAAAGTTCAGGAATATAAACTCAGACAGCTTATAAACCAGGGAATGGGTTATAAAAATTTTAATGATTTCTTAAACCGCTACAGGGTGCAGGAAGCCTGCGAAATTCTACTTTCTGAAGATAAAAAAGATATTCCTATTATTCGGATAGCCATGGATCTCGGTTACCAATCTATCGGTCCTTTTAACCGGGCTTTCAAAGAGCTTACAGGTCAGACTCCCAGCGAATATAGAAAACAGGGAAAAAACTTCAAAAAATAAAATCATTTATTTCTGCAATATCTGAAAAAAAACTTTCCAAAGCCTGAGAATTCTGTATAATCGCAATTCCCCTCAGAACGGGCCGGAGACGTTTTATGATAAAAAAAACAAGTAAAGATGGATATGAAACTATACGCAAACTGGAAGTAAAAATCTTTCCGGAGCACCCCTGGTCACTTAAGCAGATCGAGTCCCATCATGAAAAAAATAATTCGTATCTATACTACCTTGACTATATGCCGATTGCCTATATTCTCTTTCTTGAGAATGTTTATGAAATGGAAGTTCTGCGTTTTGGAGTATTAGAAAACTTTCGCGGTAAAGGATTTGCTACTAAATTGTTTGCTGATTTTTTGAAGAAACATCCGGGCAAAGATATTTTTTTAGAAGTGAGTGAGGTAAATATACCGGCCATATCCTTTTATGAGAAATACGATTTTGAAGAAATAGGAGAACGAAAAAACTACTATACCGATGGAAGTTCTGGTATTTTGATGAAAAGAAGCTTCAACAATCGCTAATTGTTGAAGTAGGCCTACAATAAGTTCTCTGGAAAATTATTAAAACCTGGATGAAAGAATGATGATTCTTACTCATCCAGAGAAGCATTCCTGTTACGAAAAAATAAGAAACATAATAAAGAAAAAGAATTGCAGAAAAGTAAAAACTTCCTAAACTAATTTTCGTAATGAAAATAGACATCTTCGATATTCAACACGGTAATTTTTCTTTAAATGGTGGTATAGAGCATAAATATACCAAGATTTCTCAGTCCGAGCTTATCAAAGATTTTGTTCCTTCTGTCAATAAGGTTGCAGAAACTTATGCTAATGCGATTTATAAAGACGGAAAGCTTACAGGTCAGGAAAAAATGAACCTGATGTACCATATAGAAGATATCATGCAAAAACTTATTCTGGTTCGCACGAATTTCATTAACCAGTATCCGCCCTCGGAAACGGATGAACCAATAGAAGATGTTGAACTAAAAAAGCAAAATAAATTTCTTCTTACAGCTGATTCTTATCATTTTGTAATTAAGGGATATTTTTCCCGTGAAGTATATAAGCTTTCTACGAGTTTTAAAATCTGGCTGGAGGCATTTCGAGTGAAGGTGAAGGAGTTTTACGGTCTGCTGGGCAAGGTTTTGGAAGATAGAGTTATAACAAAGGAAGAAACTGTTGAACTCAGTAATAAAATTGATGAACTGCTTCAATGGATGATAATTGCCTGCTATAAGCTGAAGTTCGAAAACATACCCAATTAACATACAATACCCCCTATAGTATATTATCTTGACAGAAAAATCCTATCCTATAAGCTTGTAAAAGGAGTAACAATGATTATGGAAACAGCAGTTTTAGGTCGTCTGGCTATGGGAGGAATCTTAGGTATGGTAGGAGGTTATGCTTATTATCGGATAATCGGATGTTCCAGCGGAGCCTGTCCTTTAACCTCAAACCCCTGGACAAGTTCTATTTATGGTGCAGTTCTCGGACTTCTAATAAGTGCACAGTAGAAGTAAAAAAATATAGAGTAAGAAAAAGAACGCAGTATACATCTTCACAGCATCACCTCGAATATTCGCTTTCCCCTGACTTCTCTCCAGGCACTGGTGAACTCTTTTTTCTTGTTGAAGTTAAAGACAGCGAGATAGCCTTCCTTCTGTCCCCGACTTTTTAGGTATGTTGCTAATTGTTCCAGACCTTCCTCGTGATACTTCTCTCCATACCAGACTTTCAGTTCAAGAATGTATTCTTTTTCTCCGTAGCTTATAATTAAATCAGAGCGTCTTTCATAGCTATGCTGGCTCTCTACGTAGTAAAATCCATGTCCGTTGATGATAGGCTTTATGAATGCTATTAAAAGCAATCTTCCCTGTCTTTCGTAGAACTTCCCGTCCTTATCTGAATAGTTCCCCTGAATGAAGTCCTGAAATCTTAAGAGAACTTTCGACATATCTAATATTCCTTTTTCATCAAAATACTTATAGGAAGGAGCATAGGGCTTAAAATTGCTATATTTTGAAATTTCAAGTTGGGCTGAATAGTAATTATACAGGCGTATCTCAAAAATTTTATTAGAAATTGCAACTTTATTCATTTCATCTTTTTTTATGATTCCATACATAAAACTTTTAGATAAGGTACTGTGATCCGGATTATAGGTTATTTCGGCATCATCAATCAGGATAGAATGCAGTAGCTCGGATATATCCGAATGATTCTCCACATTCTTTATCAAATCATCGAATAGAGTATTACTTTCTTCTAATAATTTCGATATGGCTTTTTGAATGCCTTTCGAAGTCCAATCCTTCTCCAGCTTCTCATCTATTATCTTACAGATACTACTTACAAGGTAGGGATAACCCGAACTATACTTATAAATCTCCTGAGATAGCTGTAATATATCTATCTCAAGCCCATGCTCACCCGCATACTCTTTCAGCATACTCGATATCTCTTCCGATGAAAAACTCATGTCTACATCGAATTCTGCTGCAATATTCCAGGGACTATTATACTGCTTCTCTTCTTCAGAACGCAAGCTCAACTTGATATTCTTTATATCATGTACACCTGCCAGCACTACACTCTGAAAACTCAAGGTCTTACCTGCATTTCTCTGTAGATACTTTGTTCGCAGCATTCCTAAAAAATGTAAAAACAAACTGTGATTACTCGCCTTATCTACCTCATCTATCAATAAGACTACTTCTCTACCCGACTCTTTTATGAATTTACTAATAAAACGGTTTAAGTCCACAAGACTTTTACTTTTAGGATAGTTCTGAATATACTCCAGTAATCTTTCCTCTTCCATGTATTCAAGGCTTTCCACTAATAAGGATAGAAAACTTTCTGAAAATTCTTCCTCCGAAGAAAAACTCTTATCTCCCATTCCTTCAAAACTGATTGAAAGAAGCAAATATTTCTTCTGTAATTCCTTTTCCAGATTATAGAGGGTCGTGGTTTTTCCATACTGTCTCGGACGGTTGATCACAAAATAGTCTCCATTCTCAACCAGGGAAATTATCTTCTCCAACTTGGCACTTATATCTACCCTGTAGTGCTTTTCCGGAATACAGGTGCCCGTCACATTAAAACGCTTCACAGCATCACCTCGAATATTCGCTTTCCCCTGACTTCTCTCCAGGCACTGGTGAACTCTTTTTTCTTGTTGAAGTTAAAGACAGCGAGATAGCCTTCCTTCTGTCCCCGACTTTTTAGGTATGTTGCTAATTGTTCCAGACCTTCCTCGTGATACTTCTCTCCATACCAGACTTTCAGTTCAAGAATGTATTCTTTTTCTCCGTAGCTTATAATTAAATCAGAGCGTCTTTCATAGCTATGCTGGCTCTCTACGTAGTAAAATCCATGTCCGTTGATGATAGGCTTTATGAATGCTATTAAAAGCAATCTTCCCTGTCTTTCGTAGAACTTCCCGTCCTTATCTGAATAGTTCCCCTGAATGAAGTCCTGAAATCTTAAGAGAACTTTCGACATATCTAATATTCCTTTTTCATCAAAATACTTATAGGAAGGAGCATAGGGCTTAAAATTGCTATATTTTGAAATTTCAAGTTGGGCTGAATAGTAATTATACAGGCGTATCTCAAAAATTTTATTAGAAATTGCAACTTTATTCATTTCATCTTTTTTTATGATTCCATACATAAAACTTTTAGATAAGGTACTGTGATCCGGATTATAGGTTATTTCGGCATCATCAATCAGGATAGAATGCAGTAGCTCGGATATATCCGAATGATTCTCCACATTCTTTATCAAATCATCGAATAGAGTATTACTTTCTTCTAATAATTTCGATATGGCTTTTTGAATGCCTTTCGAAGTCCAATCCTTCTCCAGCTTCTCATCTATTATCTTACAGATACTACTTACAAGGTAGGGATAACCCGAACTATACTTATAAATCTCCTGAGATAGCTGTAATATATCCATCTCAAGCCCATGCTCACCCGCATACTCTTTCAGCATACTCGATATCTCTTCCGATGAAAAACTCATGTCTACATCGAATTCTGCTGCAATATTCCAGGGACTATTATACTGCTTCTCTTCTTCAGAACGCAAGCTCAACTTGATATTCTTTATATCATGTACACCTGCCAGCACTACACTCTGAAAGGATACTTCGAGACCTTCTAATTGGTTCAGATATTTACTTCTGAGCATTCCAAGAAATTGCAAGAATATACTGAAGTTACTCGCTCTATCTACCTCGTCTATCAGGAGAACTACCTCGCCTTCAGAAATCCTTACAAAATCCGAAAGAAACGTACTCAGTTCTATAAAACTCTGAGGAACAAACCGAGTTTCAAAAAAAGAAAGAAGCTTCTCTTTTTTTTGAGATTCAAGAGACTTTTTTAATAAATACACAAAGGAGCTGCAAAAGTTTTTATCAGTACTAAAGCTATCATCCCCCATACCCTCAAAACTAATCCGTATTATAATATAACTATCTTTTAAAATACGGCTCAGGGTAGCGAGGGTCGTGGTTTTTCCATATTGTCTCGGACGGTTGATTACAAAATAATCTCCATTCTCAACCAGGGAAATTATCTTCTCCAACTTGGCACTTATATCTACCCTGTAGTGCTTTTCCGGAATACAGGTGCCCGTCACATTAAAACGCTTCATAATAGCCTTCTATTACCTTTAAACCTCTATGCCCGGTTTAACTCAAGGCGAATTTCTTTGAGCTATAATTTTTGATGAATATAATAAGAGACATAAGGGACTTATAAACCAGGGAATTATTCACCTTTTCCATTTTCTACATAATATTCAATTTTCTGTTCGGTGATATTCAACCTCCAGAGTACAGTTTTTAAGCAATGCAAATGTAAATCTGGATTTTCAGTCAGTAATTTTGTAAAACGGTTATAGTGCATAATAACAACTTTTGCAGAATCAGAACTCACAACTAATTCAAACTTGTGTTCTGCATCAAACTCCATATCTAACTTTCCAAAAAACTCACCCGGTGTCAGGGTAGCGGCTTCTTCTTTCTGCTTAGCATGATACAGATATAAAGACACATTTCCTTCTGAAACATAAAAAATACGTTTTCCCGGATCTTCTCCCTTTTTCAGGATAATAGATTTTTTTAAAAGAGTCTTAGAAGGAAGAGTTTTATCATAAGCTAAAATATCCAGATCGCCTATGCTTACTTTCTCTTCGTTAAACTCAATACCCAAATTTGGATTCAACTCAGCAAGTTTCAGTAATTTTATTTCAGAAAGGTATAAGCGGAAAGCAGACTTCTTTAAAAGCTGAAACAAAAAGTTTCCCTTAGCTGCCAGAACATGAAAATTTTTATCATTTATTGCAATTAATCTTGTTCCTTCTTTTCCGGCAAGAGCTGTTGCCACACGAAATTTATTCAGAAGGCCTATCTCACCAAAAAACTCTTTCGCCGGTATATTTACAAGAAAATGTCTCTTCCCGGCTCTTTGTTTAAAGATGTCTACCGAACCCTGGGATATATAATACATCTTCATCAAGGAAAACTGAGCCTGTTCAAAAATCAAATCCCCTGGCCCGTATTCCTCGACGCTCAATTCATCACCAAATTGCATTATAATTTTCTCCTTGCATCGTATTTAGTTCCTAAGGCTTTAATCATCTATTGGAAATTCATACGGATTATAAGGTGTCAGACCCTGAGGAGAAGGTTCTGAATTACCCTGAGGGGGGCGTTTCACTTTTTTGGTTTCACAAACTTTTCTTTTCATTGACCATTCACAACTTCGTACTGCCCTGCATTTCTGAATCGTTTTAAGTTTATCACAGTCAGGAGAAGCTACAAGAGAAGTTCCAAAGAAAATAAAAGAAAAACAGAATAAAATTATTTTTTTCATTGATTATCCTCCTAATTTATCTTCTGTTATAATTAAAAATCTTATTTTCACAAGTATTTTTTACAATTTTAAAAGCAGGGACTATGAAACCTATACTAATATTTCTCACGTTTTTTTTATTTTTTAACCCGGTACAGGCAGAAGAGGAACTAAAAGAAGGAAATCTAATCAATACAGGTCCAACAGGCACCTGTCCCTACATAAAAACCGATCTTTCTCTAAGACGAATTCAAATCAAAGATCTTTCGGCAGATAAACGTCTCCTCGATGGAGAAATAAAATCTGACTCAAGTAAGGAGGATTTACTAAAAGGTCATATTGTTTTAAAAAAAACAAAAGATAACAAACCCATAGTTAAGCAAAAATTTCCGAATAAGACAGAAGAAGTAGGTGTTATAGGCATTGCAGGTTTGAATATATACTTTGATGATATACCGGCAAGTTATGTTCCCGGTTCCTATAACTATTATAGGCATTCAGAAACAGGTGATTTTTTTTCCAAGATAAAATTTGAATTTCGTTATATAGGAGAAAAGCTTCCTAAAGAAACTACCTGCCTAAGTCTTAGAAGAAAAACAAAAGAAAATATTTGGGAAACCGTATTTTCTATGCCATTCACCTTTCCAGCAATTAAGTCGGGGCCGGATGAACAACCCCTGGTCTTGAAATTAGCACCCGACGGAGGTGTTATAGGTGATACCATGACGGTTACCGGTAAAAATTTTGGTGATAATTTAGATAATATCTATGTGTATCTAATTTCCGATAAACCTAATGAAGAGTATTATTACAAGGAAAAAGAAGTGGCCTTAGCTTCTCCTTTTTATTTATCCAAAGCCGATAAAGACACGGGAATACAGACCCTACATTTTACCCTACCGGATTATCTCTCTTCAGAAATTGAGAATATGAATCTAAAAGAAAGGTTTGCCGGAAAAAAACTCTGGGTAAAACTGATGGTCAACTACAGACCCTCAGCCAAGCAAAGAATCAGCCTACTCCACAAGAACTGGAGACGTTATACGGGAATATTGAGTATTCTTATCACTATCGGTTCCGTAATTATAATGGCCCTGATGTTTCGTAAAAGAAAATTTCTATCCTACGTTCTTATTGATAAACACACTCGAACCTATAGTCTCGTAAACCTGCAATCTTATCTCTGGACAATCGTTCTTATGGGAAGTTATTTTTATGTAGCTATAAGTACAGGACTTATCCTACACAGCTCCGGGCTTCCCGATTTCAATTATTCTCTTGTCCTATTGATGGGTATCAGTTACGGAGGACTGGTAGGCTCCAAGTTCATAGACAGAAAAACAGAAATTGTAAAGAAAGAAGGAAAACCGGAGTGGAAAGACATTGTAACCACACCGGAAGGCTACATAGACTTTCCTAAGCTACAGCTTCTTACCTTTACCCTGATTTCTATCGCGATTTATCTTTTTTATTTATCCAGAGCGAATGTTCTCAATGGACTTCCTAATATTCCGGAAACTCTGCATACTCTTCTAATCACAAGTCAGGGAGGATATTTAGGAGGCAGGGCTGTAACTGAGAACTATATCACTAAAAAAGATTTAAATAAAGCTTCTATATTAGAAGGTATTGTCAGTAAAAAAGAAGACTTAAACGATAAAGAAAAAATAGCCGAAGAAGAAGCAATAGAGGAGACAAAAGAATCAGAAAAAAAAGGCCGAAAAAGAAAAAGCAATCAGGAATAAAAATTTCGGCTTTACATTTAAGAATTTCAAACCCAGGCAAGCGAGTCAATAATGGCTCGCTTTGGATTAAAACAAGCTCTCCTGTTTTTTCGTTAAGGTTTCAATATATTCCAGATACTCTTTTAATTTAAATTTCCTTTTCGTGGAATCCGAGGACATATAGCGAATATTACCCAGCACATTTCTTTCAGGAAACCAGGGTCGATCAAACAGGCCAAAGCACCAGAGAATCCCTCCGTAAGAATTCGGATTTCGTCCGTCATAAGCATAAAGATTATTTAAGTATTCCATGATATTCAGAGCTTCCTCAAAAGAAGAAGACCACTCGATTAACTTCTTACCCCAGAGCATTCGAAGATAATTCTGCATTTTTCCTGTATTTACTAACTCTAACTGAGCTGCATTCCAGATAGGATCATGGGTTTTCGCACTCTCAAACTGCTTCAAGGAGTAAATAAACTCTCTCTTATCATTTTTATGTTTCTCCAAATTTTGCTTTGCCCAATCGGGTAAAACGGAGAAATCTTTTTTTAATCCGGGATTCTTCCAAAAAAGCTGATAAGAAATATCCCTCCAGGTAAGAAGCTCGTCCAAAAAACCATCCACCGATTCTGAGTTAGAGAAGAAGCCCGAATTTTTACCCCTATTTTCCGGGATCAATTCAGCCGGACTCCAATTTTCCTTATAATAAGAAAGTACAGCCCGAACAATTTCTTCAGAAGAGATATGGCCGAAGTGTAAATACGCCGAAAGCCCGCTGACTGCCTGCCTTTCAGGTGGCAGGGGAGGGGAGCGTAAACTTGAATAGTCGATTAACCTGTATTTTAGAAAATTCTTCAAAATTTTCAGAGCCTCCTGTCTTCCACCTATCACCTGCGGAACCGGCAAGACAGAGTATTGAAACTGAATTTGGGATAAAACTTCAGGAATATCCTCTTTTCGAGCGGAAAATTCCCGTAAATCTCGAAGACAATTCTCCCCGGAACGGATAAAATCTGTTTTCTTCAATCTTTTATACACCGCTTGCGATAAAGCCTCAGAAAACAGGTCATGAAGCTTTATCCGTAAAGAACGAGCTGTAGTACTGAGCTTTCCGTATAACTCAAGCGGAATCATAGAATTACTATCCACCGCAAAGACCGGACAGGCGGCTTTTTCGGCAATTGCCCGGTTATGAGAAGGAATGATAAAAGCAGGAAAATCATCCGTTACAATAGCAAAAGCTTCTGATGAAAGCCGTTTCATGAGGCCCCTTCCCGGATTTTTCCCTGTTTCCACAAAAGCATGGTATTCCAGTCCGAGTTTCTTGGCTTCCTGTTTATTGTCGCAGATTCCTTCGAGAATAAAACGGTGCAGGCGAGAAGAATTATAGGGGTAATCGGAGCGGAGAGCTTCTAAAATAACCAGGGGCTTCCCGTATTCCTTTGAAAGAGAAGCTGCATAAAAAAGAGCATGATTATATTCCAGACGACGAAAAGCCTGCATCCAATAAAGGATATATTTTCCATTTACGGAAAACTCCCTCTGATTTAGCTTTTTCAGCCTGTTTCTATGATAACCTGAATATATCTGCATCCTTGCTTCTCCTTATGAAATATATGAGAGTGTAATACTTTTACAAAACCATCTTTTTTCTATTGATAAATTCATCATGGTTTATAAATTAATATGAAACAAGGATAAATGATGGAGATCAAGAGCCGTAAAATTGGAAATAGTTTCATAATAGAACTCATAGGTAGTCTGGATATTTACACAGCTATCGAGTTAAGAAAGTTTATTGAAAAAAACGTTTCCGATAAAGTAAAAAGTGTAGTGCTTGACATGGAAAAGCTGAAATATATAGATTCTTCGGGCATAGGAATGTTAATAAAGGAAATGAATTTCATAAAACAGAAAAACGGGAATTTTGCCATAGCTAACCTAAAGCCTCATATAGAAAAAGTGTTCAATGTAGCCGGCCTAAACTCATATTTTACCATTTTATCGGAAAACGAATTTAAAAAACTTGGTTAAAACCATGAACCGGATACTGGACAGAGAACAAACACTTGAAGAAATCATAGAGGAGATTCAGGATAATTGTCTCGATTTTAACTGGTCGATTTCTCAGGACACCTTGCTTTCTGTCCTTTCCGTACCTAAAGAGGAATATTACAGAACTCTGTATTCTTTAAAGCATCGTTATGATAATTTCAGTATTCTTAAAGATTACACCCGAGAGGATTTCCCTATACTAAAACGAATCATCGAGCATTATTTAAAAGTTAATGGAATCGAAGATAAGTTTATCCGTGCCGGGATTTACATAGAAAAAAAGGAGCTAAATGAGTTAAAAAAAACCTTTGAAAAGATCCTGATTCTTCTTTTGGAAAAACACGAACCGGATACAGAACTCTTACTTTTACTATCTTCTTCCACCCTGGCCTTCGATGATGCCTTTGACTCTTATTTTGCCTCTGTATTCGAAATGGATAATATTATAAAAAAGAGTATCGCTTTTTTCTTAGATGAAAACAATATAAATCCGGATTATGGGATCGATGAATTTCTGTTCAAGTTTTTAAAAGATGCTATAGTAAAACACCGAATATCCTTTTATCGCCTAACCGAACGATTTCGAGATACATACTACTACGAACTATTCGGAAAATCCAGACAGGAAAGTTTTAAAACCGAAACAGGTGAACCAATAGATTCAGAGCTCTATTCCTTACTCCAGTTTTTCTCACTCAAGCCAAATTGCAGCAAGGATGAGTTAAAAGATCGATATAAGGAGCTTTTAAAGAAATACCATCCGGATATAAATAAAGGTGGACTGGAGAAAACGAAACTCATCATACATAATTATAAACGTTTAAATAACTTGCTTTTTGGATAAACTTTTGAAAACCCATAGTCTTTCTTTTCACATTTTCCTTCTCTTACTAACCTTCATTAGTACAACATTTCAGCAGAATACTTTCGTTATATTTTTCCTGGAACCATCTATTGTCCTTCGTCTTTTTTTCCTCGAGCTACCCTATTCTTTCTCACTTCTATTCATTCTTTTTTGCCATGAAATGGGACACTACCTGCCTTCGAGATACTATAACATTCGAGCGACTCTTCCCTATTTCATCCCTTTCCCTCTCGGACCAATAGGGACCATGGGAGCTGTAATTCGGGTTCAAGATCCCATTCCCGATAAGAAAAAGCTTTTTGATATTGGAGCCGGTGGTCCGCTCATGAGTCTTATCCTTTCTTTACCTGCCTGGATAGGTGGACTTTACCTCTCTGAACTGAAATCTGTAGAAGGAATTATTGATAATCCAAACACACTCATTTTTGGAGACAGTCTTTTTACATACTTCAGCGCCAAATTGATTTTTGGAAATTTCGATCCAAGTCAAGTAGATATCATCCTTCATCCACTCGCTAAGGCAGGCTGGGTAGGCTTACTTATCACAGCAATAAACCTGCTTCCCTTCGGACAATTAGATGGAGGACATGTAATCTACTCACTCTTCGGAGAAAAATACAGAAACTGGATTCATTACTTATTTACAATATTCTTATTTATGAATCTATTAAGTTTAACCTGGCTTATCTGGTCTTTGCTTATTTATAAACTGGTAAAAGTGGAACATCCCTACGTGCCCGATAGTTACGAACCTCTTGATTGGAAACGAAAGGTTCTGGGATATACCCTTCTATTTAGTTTTATTCTTACTTTCGTTCCGGAACCACTTAAAGCAGGAGGAGAAAACGTAATTCCCTTATATAAGGATCTCCTGAATATGCTTCAATATCTGTTTTAGCCTTAGATAGGAGTAATTCTTTGTTGTCATATAGAATACTTTGAAAAAAATAGAATCAATTATGAAATCAGAAAAGATCAGGGAATCTAAAGTCATTCAGGATGTAACTAAATTATTGGATTACAAATCCGGTAATTTGATTGATCTTTATTCTGAAGCAAAAGTTAACTGGCTGGACTTAGGAGGTTGGATTGAAAGTGCCAGAGGTATTTCTGGTCTTTCTCATATTTTTTTCGTAAAAAAACACCCTCTAATTTTATTTGGAAACGCTGAGAATCAAATTGAAATCATAGAAATATTTAATAATTCCTGGTGTATGATGCAACCCAAGTTTTTATTTGTTTCCTCTCCGGGAGAACTGAGTCTTTTTGATTTAACCCAACTACCTCTAAAAAATTCGCAAGATATACAAAAGAGAGTTCTAAAAAACACAAAAGCTATTGGTGATATTTTAGAAATCTTTCAAGACTATACCCGAGAGAAAATGGAAAGTTATGATTTCTCGATAACGAATGTTTTCGGTGGAGCTGAATCTCAGTTTATAAAAGATCTAAATACTATTCGCAAAGAACTTATTGATAAGGGTTTAAATGATAAAGAAAATGGAATTAAAAAATTAAAATATGCTCATTCGATAATTGGTCGTTCAATTTTTATCAAGTATTTGGAAGATAGAGAAATTTTAACCAAGAATTACTACTTAAAAGTGGCCGGCAATAATAAGGAATGGATAAAATTATTAAACCGTAAGAATGATAAGCCTGACATTGAATCGAATGAAAATGCATTCTATTCCAAAATACTAAAAAATAAAAAATTTACTTTCACTTTATTTAAACAGCTAAAAGAAGACTTTAATGGAGATATGTTTTCTTTAAATTCTGCTGAGGAGAAAGCTGTAAAGCAAGAGCATTTAAGTTTACTTTCCAAGTTTTTAATGGGGGATGTAAAGGATGATAAATTGTTCTTCTGGGCATATAATTTCAAATTTATTCCAATTGAGATTATAAGCTCTATTTATGAAGAATTCTATCATGAAGAAAATGTGAAGGATACAAAAGGAACCAATTATACTCCAATTACATTAGTGGAGTTTTTAGTTTCCGATACACTCACAAATGATGTTTTAAAGAAAAAGCCTAAAATTTTAGATCCCGCTTGCGGTTCTGGAATCTTTTTAGTAGAAGCCTTCAAAAGAATTATTCGATATAACTATTCCCAATCAAAAAAGAAACTTTCTTTTATGGAACTGATTGCGATTTTAAAGAATCAAATTTTTGGAATTGAAATCAATCCGGAAGCACTGAAAATCACATCTTTTAGTTTATATTTCGCTCTATTGAATCATTTAGAGCCTAAAGATATTTTAGAAAATATATCTCAAAAAAGAAAACTTCCTCCTTTAATCTATTTTAAAGAGAGTGAAAAGAAAGAAAATCACTTTAACACATTGGTGGATTCTAATGCATTCCTAATTTCAGAATTAGAACAAAGTGCCAGAACAAGCTTTTCTAAAGAAAGCTTTGATGTTGTTATAGGAAACCCTCCATGGGGAAGCAAATTAGATTCTAAGCAGAAGAAAATTATACAGGAATGGTGTAGAACAAATGGTTTCCCAATAGGAGATATAGAACCATCACAGGCTTTCATTGGATTATCGCTCTATTTTTTAAAAAAGAGAGGAAGAGCAGGTCTTCTTGTTTCTTCAGGAGTTTTCTTCAAACATGGAATCAGCATTGATTTTAGAAATAATTGGCTACAACAATCACTATTGCAAAAAGTTGTAAACTTTGATCACGTAAGAGCTGTATTTTTCAGCGGTGGTCGAAAAAAAGATTCCATATCTCCTTTTGCCTCTGTAATCTTTACAAAAGATCCATTAGATAAGTCAAATGTATTTGAATACTGGACTGCCAAAATGACAAGCAAGATAAATTCTACTAAAGTAGTTATTCTACATAAAACAGATTTAAAGCTTGTTAGACAGGAAGACTTCATTCAAAATCATAAACTCTGGAAAGTCTATTGGTGGGGAGGACATAGAGATCGAAGTTTGATAGAGTATTTGGAGAATAGTTTTGACAGATTAAAAGATTATGTTGATCCGGAAAAAACAGTTGGTCAGGGATACATTATAAAAGGTAGAAATCAGAAGCAGAGACGATGGAAAAAAGATTATAGAAACTTTTCAATTAAAAAATTTAGAAAATATGGAAATTTTAACTTAAGTTTTTTAAGCAATCCTCCACCACCTATTTTATATAGGAGTGGTTTAGAAGATATTTTTTATGGTCTGCGTTTAATCGTCAGTAGAGGTATAAAGCAAAAGCAAACTGAAACAGGAATGATTATGGCGAGATTAGAAGAAATGGACTTTTGTTTTACAAATTCTATAATAGGTATTAAATTATCAAAACCAAATCTTGTTAAATATAAAATCATCCTTGCTATACTCTGGTCTTCTTTCGGAAAATACTTTCTTTTTATGATCTCTACCGATTGGGGAAGGTGGCATCATGAAGTATTTGTAAATGAATATCTTAAACTCCCAATCCATTTTCCTGAAGATAAAAATTTAGAACAAAGAATCATAGACATTGTAGATGAGCTAAGAAATACAGATGAGGAATATGCACCTGTTAATGGATTATTTGAGAATAAAATTTCTCATATGGAATTAGAGTTAAATAAAGCTATTTATGAACTCTTCGAATTAAGCGAATCCGAAATTGACTTAATTGAAGAAACCTGCGGGCTTCGTCTTGATTTACTTTATAATCATACGAAAAGTTTTGCACTTAGCAAGCTATACTGGAAACATACGTTAAGTTACGGTCTACAAAAAGATCTGGAATTTCATAAGCAACAGGATGAATTGACTGAGTATATTTTAACGTTCTTAAATATTTGGAATCCAAAAGTCGCTTCCAAAGGAGAACTTATCTGGCAAGTGCTCTGTCCTGAAAATTCCCCAATGATCGGTTTTATTTTTTATACACACGAAAAAAATACACCAATACCAAATTTAGATACAAATATTAAAGACTGGAAGGATGTTTTATCTATACTATCAAATGCTTCTCTAAAAAAGCTGGCAAAACAAATTTATATAGATGGAATCTTTCGAATCATATCCGAAAAATACATTGTTATTATAAAAAGAAATGAAAAAAGACTCTGGACAAAAAATTCGGCAATTGAAGATGCTAATGCAATTTTCGTTCAAGCGATTCACGGGCAAAGGAAAGAGAAGAAATGAGTGACTTTTCTCTTTTTGAGTTTAACTACTGGCAGGAATTAGAAAATGACTTATTGGAAATGATATTCCAGGCTCTACTGTTATTAAAGAAAGAGTCAAAAGAAGAGGTAGAGGAAAATTCGATAAATTTTATATTGAATCGGTGTTTTTTAAAAGCAAGTCGAATAAAAATTAAAGATAGATACGGCAATTTTATTAGAAATAGAAAACCGATTTATGAAGCAGAAAGAATTTCTTATGAAGACGATGAAATTCGAAATGGAAGAATGGGCAAAAGACCTGATTTTCAATGGGAAATTCTTGATGACAATGCTCCTGTTGATTCAATAACATATAGTATAGTATTTACGATTGAATGTAAGCGGCTTGGTGAAACATATATGAGTAAAGCCTATGTAGAAAATGGTATATTACGTTTTATAAAAAAGGAATGGTCTTACGGAGAAGGGACTACTTCCGGAGCAATGATCGGTTACATTCAAAACTCAAACCAAATAGATATTTTAAAAAATATTAATAAAATTTGTAAAAGTAAATCGATAAGCAATTTAGTAAAATATCAAAATAAAAATTCCGATGATATTTTTTCTTATACTGAAGATATTAAGCGAAATACAATATATCCTCACAATTTCCTACTTTATCATTTTTGGATAGATTTGAATAATTTTCCAAACGATGAATTGCATAAAAAATAGAGATATTGTTTATGCCTTATCCGAACTTTTCACCGTATAAGATAAGTCTTCTACAACCGAAAGGATTCTATATATCTCACCGGTTTTATTTCTAAGGGGTACCGTTCTATATCTTTGATAGCCGTCATTAATATACAGTTCAAAAAGGCATTCTTCGCCTGCAAAGGTTTTTTTGTATTTTTCTTGAACTATACCGGCAAGCTCACCAAAAACATCACGAAGATTCATTCCTACAAACATCTCCGGATCCAGATTTTTCTTCTTAAAAGCCTGTCCGGAACTAAAGCCAACTGTATAATCTTTTTCTATAATAGAAATATAGGAATTCGGAAAATTTTCTGCTATCGTGAGAAGGAGGCTTTCTTTTTCATAAATTTCCCTTTTGGCTTCAAAGAGTTTAAAAGCCATTTTAATGGAAGCATCTAAAATGGTTATACCCGAGTTTTTAACCACGTATCCATACGAGGTAATCATTTCCGTTTTTTCCACTACCTCCGGTTCCGTATGACTCGAAAGAAAAAGTAAGGGTATATCTACTTTACTGAGTATCTGAGCTGCAGCCTCGGTTCCATCTATTTTTCCATCACCTAAATCGATATCCATTAAAATCAGGTCAAAAGCAGCCGGGGCTTCATCTATTATTTGAATAGCATCCTCTCCACTGTAAACACAGGTAGGAACGTAGCCTCGCTTTTCTAAAAGCCTTGACTCTAACTTGGCTATTAGTAATTCATCCTCAACCAGTAAAATTTTTCGTTTAAAGAGTTGCTGTCTCATTGCACAAAAATAACTACATTTCTACGAATATATCGATAATGGTATAATAACAGTAAAAAAGATTAATGTCAAGCACAAGGATAAAAAATAATATTCAAAATCTTTTGAAAAAGAAGAATGGTAAGAAATAAATAGGATGTAGAGAACGATAAGGGGAACTTATGAACCATCTAAATTCATTCAAAGAAAGACTTTCTACAGATCTTCGAGTCGCCCGAGAAGAATTCCTTGATTTGAATATAGATCCAGAAATCCAACAGAGGTTTAATCATTGAAATTTTTTATAACAGGAGGAGCTGGCTTTATAGGTAGTCATCTTACCGATAGACTACTCGAACTCGGTCATGAAGTAACCTGTTATGACAATCTATCAAGTAGTGTTGAAGCCAATTTAAATTCAGCCAGAAATTATAAAAATTTTTCTTTTATCAAGGGCGATACACTAAACTCAGAAAAGCTCGTAGGAGCTATGAATGGACATGAAGTAGTAATTCATTTATCAGCTTTGGAAGGAAGTTTCCTCTGTCAGCAAAATCCTTCCCGTTGTATACAACAAAATACTATTGCCAGCTTTAATCTTTTAGAAGCTATGAAAAAAAACGAGACTAAATCTCTTTTCTTTCTTTCTTCGGCACAAGTTTATGGTAAGGAAGGCTTTTTAGAAGATCCGGTAAAGGAAAATTGTTTCTTCCCAAGTCAGACTTCCATATATGCTGCTTCAAAAATTTCTACAGAAGCTTTCATGCAGGCTTATTCTCATAGCTTTGATATTCAAACTTGTATATTTCGAACTCCAACAATAATCGGGGAAAGATATTACAGAGGGCTTTTCTTTGATATTTTTAAAACGCTATCTAAGAAACCGGATCATATAAAAATCACGTCTTCTACCAATAAAACATGTTCTTTCCTGCATGTATCGGATTTAGTTCAGGCGATTCTACTGTGCCTTGATTCGAATTTAAGTGGATTTGAAAGTTATAATATAGCACTTAAGGAATTTCTAAACTTTCAAGACTGTATTCAATTGGCTATCGATGAACTGAAGCTAAACCCTAAAATAGAATTCGTATTAAACCCGGAAGAAGAAAGTATTGAAATGGTTTCCTGTGAATTGTTATCAGTAGAAAAAATAGAAAATATTGGTTGGAAAGCACAGGTTGATCTAAAAACCGGAATACAGAGAACCATGCGATACTTGAATGAAAATAAATGGTTATTGGAATAAAATATGTTACGAAGTGTTTATAAACAAAAGTGGTTATTTATCTTTTTACCTTTGCTACTTGCAATTTTTATTATGTATTTTTTATCAAAGACTCCCGGAAAAACCAAGCCCAGTGCTTACCATATTACCCTGAAAAGTCGACACTATTCAATACCATCTGTTGCTTATACTTTCATAGAACTACAGCACTCGGGGCCTAGAGACTTGAGTCCGTATGTCCAATTCTCATCCCGCTCCGATTATTCCAGCATTCATGCAACAGCTCTAAACTTTGGAAATCGCATCGCAAATTCACTGGCCGTATTTTTTTCTCCCTCTTACAAGCAGGAAAACAGTAAAATTATTCTAAAATTAGCCAAATCTTTAGAACTAACAGAACAACTCAGAGAGCATATAGAAAGACTCGGAAACGGTCTTATAGAAGAGAAAAAACCGGAAAGAATTATTTCTATATTCGGAGCTATCCAAAAAGAAATGGAACAGGAATTACGTCATCAAGAAAAAGAAGAACTGGCTTTTCTCGTTCAACTTGGTTCCTGGTTAGAAACAATGAGAATCATTAGCTCTTTTCTTGCAGAAAACTATGAGGAAAAACTTACCCATGTTTTAAGAAAACCTCATATAGCGGATCTATATCTGGGTATATTTGAACAAATGATTCTTGATGAAAAAATTCCAAAAGATCTTAAGTTTATACAAATATTTCAAAGAAGCTTAAAAAGTTTAGAAGCCAGCATGGATTCAAATAAACCCACCCTTAGTAAAGAGAAAGTAATCCAGCTACAGCAAGAGTTATTAAAACTCAAAAAACTTATAGAGGAAGGCTGATGAAAAAATATATCTTAATGGCTTTTTTTTCTCTGAGTCTTATCTTTAATGCAAGTGCTCCGAAAAAAAATCTGAAAGAAGCGGTTCGCACAGCAAGCTTACAACTCAGTGAAAAAGGTTATGCAGTTGATCCGGGTCGTTTTTTTATACATCTTAAAAAGAATAGTAAGGTCAACTATATCTTAACTCCTCCTCACTATATTTCCCGAACAGGCCTTGCAATCCTGAGTGAACCAAAGGCCAAACGATTCAAGATATTAATTTATACTCTTGAAGACAAGTTTTCGAATACAGGAAAACTCATTTTCGGAGAAGTATTAAGTTCTCCTTTTACCTTAATCGAATTGAAGGAATACGCCAACTTTTACCTGGTAGAGATTGAAATGGAAGAGACTTCAGACGGAGAAGAAGCTATGGTTGAATTGGTTCACGGATTTAAATATCCAAGAATTCCTATAGAAATTCCCCACACCACAGAAGGGGATAAACCCGCTCCAAAAGAAAATCGACTCCCATGCTATCACAAGGTTAATTGCTCAGAAGATAGGCGTTATAATCCCGGCTTTGAGAAGAAAATATAGAAGATAAATCTTAATCCTTATTGGATGACCTATAATTACCTGATAAAGAAGAATAATTAGATTCGTCCTGTTTCAATAAGGACTCAACAAGACTCACAACTTTCGTACTATCCGGTTCTATAGGAGAGGGAATTCGAGCCACTACATTTCCTTTCCTATCTATAAGAAACTTTTCGAAATTCCAGCGTATATCACTCTTAAACCTCGAATGATGTATGAGATAGCGATAAAGAGGGTGTATATGCTTTCCTTTTACCCGAACTTTAGACATAAGGGGAAATTCAACTCGATACTGTATATGGGAAAATTTGCGGATATCGGTATTAGAACCAGGTTCTTCGTTTCCAAAATCATTGGAAGGAAAACCTAATATAACAAGTCCCTTTTTCCTATACTTATTATATAATTTCTGAAGACTGTTATATTGATACGTAAAACCACAATAAGAAGCAACATTCACAATAAGTATAACTTTCCCTTTCAATAAAGAAAGGGGGATAGTTTTACCACTGATGCTTTTCAATTTAAATTTATAGATATTTTCTGCAAAAACAGAATTCCCGGCAAAAAATAGAAATAAAACTGTAATAATAAATTTAACAGGTCTTTTCATTCCCAAACAAAAAACCATTTTATTCCCTTATACGCATAGACAAAAACCCAACCCAGAGGACCCGGAATAGATTTTTCGCGTAGATACACATGTAATTCTGAATAATCGATTTGCTTTTGATAAAGATTTAATTTGGCTTTCAACGTCTCGATTTTCTCTGTTACACGGGAAAGCTCTTTTTCTACCTCAACCGCTTCCTGAACATTTTTAGCTTTTTCTAATAAATCCAGAAGGCGTTTTTGGAGTTTTAGAGCATTATCCAGACGAACTTTAGAATCATAAAATCCTTCAGTAATGTCCTGTATCTGTATATTTTCAGCTCTTACTTCTCCGAGGGTTTTCATCCAGTTAAATGTATGAATAAAGTCTGAAGCCGGAATTTTTGCATTTAGATGATTTCTTCCCCTGCTTATTAAAAATCCCTTTTTTTCTTCTATATGCTTATACATCTTATCCATTACATCGGAAATTTCGTTCTCCGGAACTTCCAGAGTTATACTGCCCGTATAGGTAAGAATCCGACCTTCCTGCTTTTGCAGACCGGCCAGACTCCCGTCCGAAACCTTTGAACTCGCAGAAGATGGCTCCATCCTCATTCCCTGGCTCGCTGCACAGGAAATAAGAAAGAGGGCAAAAACTAAAGCCCAAAGCTTTTTCAAGTTATTTTACCACTTTTGTGAAAATCATTTTCCCGGCAGCTGTCTGAATGATAGAAGTTACTCCAACCCGAACATCCTTTCCTAATAGATGCCCGCCATTTTCGATAACAACCATAGTTCCATCTTCCATATAGCCAATCCCCTGATTTTCGTCTTTTCCTTCCTTGATAACCTGAATCGCAATTTCCTCACCCGGCAAAACAACCGGTTTCAGGGCATTCGCCAGATTATTCAGGTTTAATACATCAACTCCCTGTAGTTCAGCCACCTTATTCAAATTAAAATCATTCGTCACAAGCTTGGCATCCAGATCTCGGGAGAGTTTAATAAGTTTAGCATCCACTTCCCGTGTATCTGTATAATCTTGATAGGTGATCTTAACTTCTATAGAACCCTTCCTCTGGAGTTTATTTAGCATATCAAGCCCTCTTCGACCTCTTGCGCGTTTAATCGGATCGGAAGAATCACTAATGAGCTGAATTTCTCTCAACACAAAGTTGGGAAGAATTAAAGGTCCGTCAATGAAATGCGTGTCGGCTATATCTAAAATCCTTCCATCAATAATCACGGAAGTATCTAAAATTTTCTCTTTTACCCTCGGCCTTGTATCTCCAGCCGGTACCTGAAAACCACCCGGAACTACTCCACTTAAATTGGAAGGAAAAATATAACCCTTTTTTGATAACTGAAAACCAATGCGAATCCCCAATAAGCCCAGGAACACAAATAATAGAGCTTTAATCCCCATAGTTCCATCGGGTTTCATGAGAGAAGTAATAAGATAGGCAACACTCAGAGTAATAAGAAGCCCGAAAATCGACATAAATAAACTTTCAGGCTTTATAGATTTTAAAAGTCTTTCCTCAGCGTACAAGAAAATAAGTAGGATAAGGAAAGCTACAAAAGAATAAACTATAGGATCTATAATTATTCCATTATTCGAGTAAACAAGGGCAAAAGTTAAAAGCCCTGCAAACAAAGATGTTAGAATTCTGTATAGATGAGTCATACTCAAATCCTTGAAGAATATAATTTGAGTTTAATCGGAGCTTATTCATCATTGTCGCTTGCATCGGGATTTGCTTTTTCTTTTTGGAGACTAGATTGCACAGAATTTGCAAGAATATCGGAAACTATATTTCCCGCTTCTTCCTGGGGCACGCCCTTACTCAGTGCAATCTCTGTTTTAACCAGATTATAAGCACTTTCATAAAGTTTACGCTCCATGATAGATAATTCCTTTCCATAAGCCCGTCTGAAAAGATTCCTACAGACATCCGCTACTTCGTAGATTGAACCGGACTTAATTTTATTCATGTTATTTTGATACCGAACTTTCCAGTCTTCTTCAGTATCAACTTCATCTTTCATTAAAAGATTCAGAACTTTTTTTATATCTTTCTTGGGTATGATTGCCCTGATACCAACCTCTTTGGCTTTTTCTACTGGAATCATGACTTTCATTTTACTTCCCTGCATTTCCAAGCTGTAACAATCTCTTTTCTGACCCAGGATAACCTGTTTGCTAATTTCTGTTACAGCCCCAACCCCATGCATAGGGTATACAATATAGTCACCGACTTTAAAAACTGGATCTGAAATAGTAGTACCCCTATAATAATAATTATATTATTCCGTATAAACTCGAAGAAAGCGTAGTGACAGCCTTTTTAGCTGTCAAGTAATTTTCCGATATATACTGATTAAATTAAAATCTTACTTTTTTAATAGAAGCATTCTCAAAAGGTGCTTCTTCCATTGTTTTTAGCATTTTTAAAATTCTACGAGCTTTATTTGCAGAATAATAATAACCTAAATAAAGCTTCCCGCTGGATGTACGTAAAAGCCTACCCTGGAAACTCTGTTTTTTACGGATCAAAAAACGCCCCCATTTATTCGCATCTTCTTTTGAAAACTGCCCCACCTGAATAATAAAGTTCAGGCTATCGGCTCTGGGTGGAAATTTCAAACCGGTTGGAACAGAAGTTTCATTCGGAGAAAGTTTCTTTCTGGGTTCAATCTGCTCTTTTTCTTCTTCAAGGGCGGTTTCTGCTCCGGGAGGGCTAAAAGCAGGTTTTTCAGATTGGCCCACGTTTTTGAAGGTATTTACTTCATTTTTAGCAAATAGACTTTCTTTTTGATCAATTTTCATCCCAACAACAAGACCGGATGTAAAGAAAAGAACAGCTCCTACAAATAAATAGATGAAAGACAGGGGCTGGCTCTGTGGATGAGACTTTCCGCTAATAAGATTCATGATAGAGCTTTTTCCAGTTCCTTCTGCGCTGGCAGGTTGTTGATTATAACTGGAATAAGAATGAAGAGATATTCGTGTTTCGTTTTGTGAAATATGTTTTCGATTGTCTAACTTAATCTGTTTTGAATAATCATAATTTTGCATTAATAAACCCCTGTTTGAATATCGTCAGTCTTCTTCTTTTTTTTATCAAAATATTATTCACATTTGAAAGAAGATGCTGAAAGAATATTAAAGAAACGATTTTATTTCAAGTAAGAGCCTTTTTCAGGCTCCTTACTCAATTGAATTAGAAGCTATTTTGGTTTTTACGGTGTTTTTAATAAAGGGTTATTTTATCGAAAGGCTACTAAAATCAGCCTTTCGATAAGTAAGGGTTATTGACCTTTTTTAGCTCCCATATCCCATTCACCTTCATAAATAACTTTTCCGGTCGAATCAGTAAGTTTTCCGTTTCCATTAAACTTATTATCAGCAAAGCCACCATTATATTTAGAGCCGCCTTTGCTTACCAATTCTCCCTGACCGTCAAATTTATTGGCTTTAAAATCCCCATTGTATTTATGGCCATCTTTAAAATCAAAAGCTCCTTTTCCTTCCAGAGCATCTGATTTAAAATCCCCGCTATATTTATCACCACCATTAAAGGAATAAACCCCTTTTCCCTCAAACTTATCACCTACAAAGTCACCCTCATACACATCGCCATTGAAAAAAGTGAATTTTCCTTTCCCATCGAATTTGCCTTCTTTAAAGGTTCCTTCGTATTTATTTCCATCGGGATACACCATAGTGCCTTCCCCATTTTTACAATCACCTTTTTCACAAATTCCGGTAGCTCTTTTGGCAAGTTCTTCCTTTGCTTTATCAGTAGCTGTATCTACCGCTGCATCCGTTACGTCCCCTGCACCCTCTTCAGCCTTCTGGGCACTTGAGCAATTCACTAAGAACAAAGTACCAGCAAGTAGCAAAGTAATGATAAGTGATCTCTTATTTGACATCATGTATTTCTCCTTATTTGATAGAATAATCGTAAATTACCCTTTAAAAAACAACGATTTATTATTTTAAAAAAACCCTTGATTAGTTCAAGCATAGAAAGTGGATTTCTGGAGTAAAATAGAATAAATTTTTTTGATTATTTTTAAATAAAAATAAACGAACCTAAGCAGCACAAACCGATTGCAATTTTTGGATCAGCTCCAGGCATTCCAGGCGGTTTCTATATAATGCAGAACGATTAAAAAACAGTCTAGCAGTAGAAGGTAATATCACTTCAATTTCAGAAAGGCCATTCGCTCTGAGTGTCTCGCCGCTGGATACAAGGTCTACAATGCAATCAGAAAGTCCACAAAGTGGAGCCAGTTCAATGCTTCCATACAACTTGATGATTTCACAACTTATCCCTTTTGAAAAGAAAAATTGTTTTGTTAAATTAGGGTATTTTGTAGCCACTTTTAACTTATAAAAGTCTCTATCCAAATTAAAATCTTTATGTCCCGCCAGGGACAGTCTACAACGCCCAATCTCAAGAGTTAGAGGAACAATCAGGTCATAAGAACCTTCTTTAAGGGTATCCCAACCTGCAATTCCTGCATCAGCAGCACATTCCTCCACATAGGTAGGAACATCCTGTGGCTTTACAAGAAATATTTTTATGTTTTTCAAAGAATCGGTGTAGGTAAGCTCTCTGGAATCAGGATCCGGAAGTTCACGAATCAGGCCGGCTTTCTGTAAAAGCTCCATGCTTTCATCAGCCATCCTGCCTTTAGGTAAAGCAAGGGTTAACATAATTAACCCCTGTTAATTTTTAAAATAAGATAAGTAGCAAACTTTTTGACTTCAGAAAGTTGGGGGTCTGGTGTTTTGGGATCAAGCTCCAGCACTTTTTTTAGATTCTTAAGAGCTTCTTCCTTATTTGCATTCACAAACTGCAATCTACCTAATTGATACAGACTCCAGGCCTGAAAAACAGGCATTTCCCTGTTTTTACCAATAAGTTGAACCACAGTATTGTAGTTCTGCTGAGCCACTTTTGTATCTCCAGCAGACTCACGATGAGAAGCTGCAATGTATAAATAGAAGGCTTTAAGTTCTACAGGTTGATTAATAGAAGTTGAAGCTTTTTCTAAAAGTTCAGCCGCTTTTTTAAATTCTCCCTTTTCAGCTAAAAGGTCGGATAAAGTTTTAGCTGAACGGAGATCAGCAGATGCCACAGAGTATTCAGAACGGAATTTTTCATACATCTGGATTTTATTATTTATATCTAGAGTAGATTCCTTTTCCAGCTTCAACTCCAGCTCTTCTATAGCAAGAGTTGCCGAATTTTCCCGGTGTCTTTGAACTTCAAAAAAAGAGAGAATAAAAATAATTACAAGAAAGAAGCCCAGAATACCAATAACTATATTTTTCCGGTATTTGGACATAAAATGAGAAAACTTGAGTAAATATAACTCAGAGCGAGGACCTTCAAAGTCTTTAAAAGGATCCTGCTCTTTCTCTTCTTGATGCTTGTAATAAAGTTCGTCTCTGTGTTTTTTCCTGTCGAATTTCTTTGACATTGTAATTAAGAACGTAGACTGGAATTGATAATACTTCCGAGGCTTTCACTGGAAGGAGAATCATCAGACTTGATGTATTTAGACATTTCTTCCCTTTCGAGAGCTTTTGCATAGTCTTTAATTGACAGAGAAATCTTTTTATTTTTCGGTTCAATTTTCAAAACTACGGCCTTAATTACATCTCCTACCTTGTAATTCTCATCAAGGTTTACCTCTTTTCCTTCCGGTATCTGTGAAACGTGAACCAGACCTTCATAACCCGGCTCGATTTCCAGAAATACTCCAAAAGAAACAACACTCTTAACCTTTCCATCCAGTATATGGCCTGGAGGATATTTTTTACGAAGAACTTCGTATGGGTTTTCCTGTAATTGCTTCAAGCCACAGGAAATTCTCTGACCGTAGGTGTCTATGTCTAAGATCTGATATTTAACTTTTTCACCTTTCTTCAAAAGTGTAGTAGGATCTTTTACTTTTTCATCCCAGGTGATATCTCCAACGTGAATTAGACCTTCTATGCCATTTTCGACCTCAACAAAGGCACCATATTTAGTAATACCGGTGATTTTCCCTTCCAGAGCATTTCCAACCTGAACATTGGAACTCAGATTATCCCAGGGATTCGGCATAAGTTGCTTGAGTCCCAGAGAAAGTCTTTTTTTCTCAACATCAATATCTAATACGATAGAGTCTACTTCCTGACCCTTTTTTAGGACTTCTTTCGGATGCGGTGGTTTTTTGGCCCAGGTTAATTCAGAAGTATGAATCAAACCTTCCAGACCTTCTTTTAACTCTACAAAAGCACCAAAATTAGTTAAAGAGGTAACAACCCCTCGAACAATCATATCTTTTTCGAGTTCACGACCGGCCCAAACCCAGGGATCTTCAAACATTTGTTTAATTCCGAGGCTTAAGCGGTTGTTTTCCGGTTCCATTTCAAGTATCATCACTTCTACCTGTTGGTCTACCGCGAAATATTGCTTAAAAGGAGCATACTTCTTATAAGAAATATCATTCTGACGAAGTAAACCCTCAATCCCATCAACGCTACAAAAAACACCAAAGCTTGCCACCTTGGTTACAGTAGCGACAACCCGATCTCCAACCTTATGATTGGCCTGAAGAGCATCCCATTTTTCTTTGTTTATCTCTTCAACAAGCTGTTTTTGGGAAATAACACCGGTCTTGCGTTTGTCATAAAGCTTAATGATCTTAAAATCGAGAATTCTCTTTTTTAAGTCGTCCAACTTCCCGCGGGTAACAAGTTGAGAAATAGGTAGAAAGAGGCTTATATCCCCGTCTACTAACATCCTCACATTATAGCCCTTACGCTTAACTTCTGACTCAATTTTCCCCTCTACCTGAAGATTCTTCGTAAAGGCTTCTTTGATAGACTCCCAACCCTGTCGAAGATCCGCTTCTTTTTTAGAAACGTTATAAATTTCAGAGTCACTTTCCTTATTCTTGATGATAACTGCAACCGTATCACCTATTTCAGGCGGCTCTAAAAACTCGCTTAAGGGGGCTTTCCCGTCAGACTTCTGGCCTATATTAATATAGACCTCCTGGTCGTGGACATCCACAACCTTCCCTGTGATTAACGTACCTTTCTTTAAACTTAAATCAGCATCAAACTGGGGTTGTTCCAGTATTTTTGAAAATGCTGCGTCGAAGGTTTCGTTCTGCTCTATAGAAGTTGGATTTTGTGAACTCAATGCTTTCCGGAACTAGAAATAAATTTGCCCTCTACTAGCTATTCTGTTAGTAAGGACAGTGGATTAACTTTTACAAGTACAACTACATAGGGAAATAAGTCAATACCAAATTGGTAAAATTACAATAAAGAAAGCATTTTTTTAAAATTCGGAAAAGATGTATCTATCCAACTATCCTCATCGATCTGAATTTCTACAGGTAGCAGGGTTTTTAAAATATAAAAACTCATGGCAACCCGGTGATCCATGAAAGACTGAATCAGGCAGGGTTTTAATTCTCTTACCTCGTCGAATTCATAACCATCTTGAAATTCATCTACTTTCAAGCCGAGAGCCCGAAGATTTATCACCATAGAATGTATTCTGTCTGACTCTTTGGCCCGCAATTCTTCTGCATGGCGAATGGAAAAACCCCCTTTGCTAAATAGACCGGCTATGCTCAAAATAGGAATTTCATCTATAATAGAAGGGATTAGGGATTTTGGAATCTCGGTTTTTTTAAGTTCCGAAGGAAGAACTCTCAGGTCTCCAATTTTCTCCCCACACTCTTCCCTTTCTTTCTCGATAAAAATTCTCGCATTCATACTTTTTAGCACTGTAAGAATACCTATCCTGGCGGGATTCAAACCAATATTACGGATAAGAATTTCTCCGGATTTAGCCAGAAGACCGAGAACCATGAAAAAAGCTGCGGAAGAAATATCACCGGGAACTTTAAATTTCGCTCCTTCCAATGTAAAAGGAGGAAGTATTTTAAAACGAAGTGGACTTTCATACTGTATACTGCCTCCCAAAAAACGCAGCATATTTTCTGTATGATCCCTCGAAAGTTCCTCTTCTTCGTATTTTAGTTGTATGTCCGAAGAAATAGCCGAGAGCATCAGACAGGACTTTACCTGGGCACTGGCTATGGGGCTTTTATAAAAGAAATCTTTGAGTTTTTTTCCCTGGATATGCAGAGGTGCCCGACCATCACCCTGTTCCGAACGAATGTCCGCTCCCATGGCCTGTAAAGGTTCGATTATCCGCATCATAGGCCTTTTTCTAAGCGAAGCATCACCCGTCAGAATGCAGGAAACTCCTTCTAATCCTGCCACAAGTCCTGCTGAAAGACGAATTCCCGTCCCGGCGTTTCCAAAATCCAATTCTCCTTTCGGGGATTGCAGGGCTTTTTTCCCGGGACTTTTTATTATATAGATGCCTTCCCGGGTTTTCTCATAACTCAAACCAAGCTGCGAAAAAGATTTCAAAGTATTCAAAGGGTCTTCCGCCTCTAAAAATCCATGAATTTCAGAAGTACCTTTTGCAAGAGCGGAAAATAATACACTTCGGTGGGAAATAGATTTGTCTCCCGGCACACTTACTTCCCAATTTGCGGGAAGCTTCAAATTTGATTCAAGCATAAATACAGGGGATTTTAAGCTTAATAAAGGGTAAAGAAGATTCTACCTGAAAGGATGAAGCCCTAATTTTTTCCGATTGCTAAACAAAGCATTTCACGCAATCATGAATTATAACCTGTAGGAGATGATATGAATATAAATTTATTAAGCTTAGTTCTTATGGTTTTCTTGACTCTATCGAATTGTATAGAACCATTAAAATCAACTGATGATAATCAAACAATGAAAGCTTTCATTGTTTTCACTTTTGGAGACACACAAATAAACCAGAAAACAGTTAAAATGGGAGATATTCTAAAAGAAGGAGAAATTATTATTACAGGTAAACAAACTATCTGTGACTTTCAAATTATCTCTCCGAAATCAGAAGTAGTGATTCGCTTAAGAGAAAATTCGGAAGCATCCTTAATTAATAATGGAGAAAACCGTTTCATCTATTTAAAGAAAGGAGTTATGGATATTAATGTACAAAAAAAAGAAGATAAACTTTATTATCGTACACCTACAGCTATCGCTGCGGTAAGGGCCACAAAATTAAGCCTGCAATATGATAAACAAAAAGGTTCAAGCCTGATTGTATATGAAGGCAAAGTTGCTCTAAACGGAAATATAGAGGTATTAAATAAACCGAAGTATCTGGAACTCCCTGCGGTTAAGAACATTCAGCAATACTTTAAAAGTCGGGAAGTAATTTTACAACAGGGGGAAGAAATATCTCTCGAACACTCCAAACTACAATCTTTTCTTCAAAAATTGGAGATTGTCGAGCTTATAAAAGAAAGCCCAGAAGAGAAAATTACTGAAAAACTAAAAATTTTAAATGAAAAACAGGTCAGTGAAATCCTGCAAAAGGAAAATGATCTCAAGCTGCTTACGGAAAAAACCACATTAACTGCAGAAGTTCTAAATAAAAAACTCTCTGAATTTAAAGAACTCCCTGCGATACCGGCAGAAAAGTTAAGCATGGAAGATAAACTTCAACAGTTAATGAAAGACCGAAATTCGCTTTTAGTTGAAGATTTCGAAAAGAGAATTCAGGAAATAACCGGAAAAACCATTCAAACTGCGGTACTGAAGGATGGTACAAAAATTCGTGGAATTATTTATGAGGAAAAAGCACAGTATAAAATTTATACAATTGAAGGAATAAAAGAAATTCCTAAAAATACTTTTGACACTATAGAATTTTAAAATATAAAGAACATCGTATAAAACGAGAAGCAAGGGGGAATGAAGAATCCTAATCCCCCTGTTCGATGGCAGGTTTATCAGCATCCGGGTGCTTTCGTAAATACTCCTGAACCGTTTTTAGTTTCTTTTCTAACCTCGCAATATGGGTATCTATGATATATTCGAAATTTAATTTTCCTGTGGATATATCATAGCGCTCCGTTTCAAGAGTTCCCAGATCAATATCTTTTAAAATTTTATTGGCTTCGAGGGCCTGTTTCTTTGCATCTGCCCAGAACGGCTTGGCCTGCTTATAAAAACTTAAGGCTGTTTGGAAGGATTTATTTAATTCATGAGCAAAATCGAGGTTATAAAAATATAAATGTCGCTTATCGTATAAAGATCCTATCCTCATATAAGACCTCATAATCTGTAAATTCAGGTGCATAAACAAAAGAAGCCTGTATTTATGATATTCCTCCTCAGACTTCACATGACAGAGAGCATTTCTCGGATGCCGGAATCGGCTTTTCAGTCCTATTTTTAAAAAATAAATATCTTTACGAAGTTCATTTTCTCCGTAATGCATTTTTAAACCGTATAGTTCGTAATAATCTTCTAAAAATTTAGGATCCCATTTATGCAAACGATACGGAACCCATTCTTTAAAACGGGTCTCCGTATGATCTTTCATATTATATTGATAATGATAGCGCATGCCGGGAAAACCGACCTGTGCCGAAAGAGAAAAATAAAATAAAAAGCTAAATATTAAAAAAAACTTATACTTCACGTATTTCCATCCTATTGCGGTATTATTTCTTTTGAGGGTTTATACCCGGAACATAATCGAAGGGTTTACCGGTAAGCCGTGTATAATCTTTCTTCATTTTATCAATTTCCGCCTGTAAACGTTCTTCACCGGCAAGCATTCCCATTACAGTTCCATTTTTAAAAACTGCCGCATAATTATATAAGCACTTCGTAAATTCAAAGATCACATTAAATATGGTACTTCCATTTAAACGGTTTCCGCTCACCAATTTGGCTTTAAAATAAGGAATAAAGCGGGGAGTTTGCCTCATATCCGTAACGGGCGTTATATAAGATCGAAGCATTTCATCTGTTATTTTCCCATCTTTTTCAAATTCCTGAACTGCACGGTGATTGGATAATAAAATATCGAGTTTTCGGGCAAATTTCACAAAAAGATCCGAAGCATCCCGTATAAGCTGGAAGGCTTCTGCTTCTACCTGATCATTATCTACATTGGTGAAATCCAGACTAAATTTATCGAATGTAAGTTGAAAATCAGAATAACGCCTGTTAAAGTTTTCTATTACCGATTGTATTTTTGAAATCTGCTCAATCTCATTAAAAAAAACATTTTTATTCGCGATTAAAATACTCTGGAGTTCTCCGCTTTCTTCAACTCCCACATAATCTTTCAAAACCGGGAAAAAAACAGTTTTTAAGTCCGAAGTCGCCAATTGTAAAAACCAGTGGGGGAAATTTTTAAATTTCCATCTCAGGTTTTCCAGAACTTCTTTTGTGAAATAATAGTTCTGTAAATAGTCATTCACCACATTATTAATAAAGCTAAAGACCAGTTTTCCTGAAGAATCAAAAATAAAATAGCTATTCTTAATCCTTTTTTTAGCGTCCATTTCTATGAGTTTTTCTTTTAAATTCCGTTCCAACCTATCGGTCGTTTCCCGGATTTGTTCAATGACCTCTAAGGAACCCTGGTATTCTTTGGTCTCAATGGGAGGAGCTGCCAGTAAAGAAACTACATTCTCCCAGGAAACCATTTTGTTTTTAGCAACTGTATAATAACCGGAAATCACATCTGTCAATCGCGGTCTATTTTTCTCTAATTCAAGGAGATAATTTAAGGTATAAAAAATTTTCCTGATCTTAGAAGTGAATTTCTCCTCATTTTTTATCAATTCCAAAACACTTTGCAGTATAATTTGTCTCGAATCCTTTTCCCCTACATGCCTTGCGTAGTACATTTGAAGCTTTTTGGAAGCATTTAAAAACTCTTCCGCTGTAACTACATTCTCCACCTTATGCTTTACTTCTAAAAACTCCCTTATAAAGCGACTAAAATTCATGACAAGGTTATAGGTTTTGCGATCCCAGAATCTCCATCCATTGGCTTCGCAGTATTGAAGAGCTATCAGGGTATCCAGGATTCCATCTTCCCTCGCATTTGTAAAAAGAGACTCAGCTTTCGGGCTAATTTTCGGGTGTGAACTGAATATGGGGAAAATAATAGCACCACTGTCATCCGAAAAGTTGCTGATTCTTTCATCCACCCCGAGAACTCGCATCATAAAGCGTTTTAAAAATTCGTAGAAAGAAGAATGTTTTTTTTCTTTTGGAACGATCGGAACAATTGCTGTATTCGGCTTTTTCTGGGGAACTGATTTTTCAATATCGGTATATTCCTGAACCGTATTCCTGCCGGTCTCTTTCTTTTCCTCGTTAGAACGGGAATAATTTCTTTCCAGAGCCTTTTTTCTTTCTTTGTCTTCAAATTCTTTGTCGAGTTTTTTGATAAGATCGATTCGAATGAAGACATCATTACTACGGGTAAGAACCTCGTCGACTTTCCTCTGGTGTTCAGGGCTTCGCTTTTTCTGGTACAAAGCAGCAAAAACCCTATGAGCGTCTGTTCTGGATGTGGTAGCAGAGAGAGACATAGGGATATTATACGTAGTTAAGGTTTTTTATCAACAATAAATTATTGACAAAATAGAAATTCATTCCAAGAGACATAAGCACCCCACACGATTCAGATCGTTTTGTTTTTTCCTACCATAAAACAGGCTCTAAAATCATTTGTAAATAAAAAACCTGAATTCACAATGGTGTTTGAGGTAGGTTAATTTTGGAACAACTCACAAGATTAAAACTCATCATGGCAAACCTGAGGGGGGAAAATGGTTGTAACTGGGATAAAAAACAAACCCATGAATCCCTAATACCCTTTCTTTTGGAAGAAACTTATGAAGTCGTTGATGCAATCTACAAAAAAGATTTTCTCCATTTGAAAGAAGAATTGGGTGATCTTCTCTTCAATATTTACTTCCAGGCGAGAATTGCTGAAGAAGAGAAACACTTTTCCATTAACGATGTAGCAAAAGAAGTTTCTGATAAATTGGTTCGCCGACATCCCCATGTTTTTGAAACGAAAAAAAATATCAGCCCTGAAGAAGTTCGAAAGAATTGGGAAGCCATAAAAAAAGAAGAAAAGAAAGCCAAAAAAACAGACCAGGCCCTTCTATTGGATGCAGTTCCTTCAACATTCCCTTCTCTTCTTCTTGCTGAAAAACTACAGGAAAAAGCTTCCCACGTAGGTTTTGATTGGTCTGATATTTCCGGCCCGGAAGAAAAGCTGAAAGAAGAATTAGAAGAATTGCAGGTTGAGCTAAAAAACTACAAAGAAACAGGAACAGGACAGAATAAATTAGAAGATGAATTCGGAGACGTTCTCTTTAGCCTGGTCAACCTGGCCCGGTTTTGTAAAATTTCCCCGGAAAAAGCCCTGCTCGGAGCCTGTAAGAAATTTCGGGACAGATTTAATTATATAGAAGAACAGTCCCAACAAATGAACCAAAGTCTTGAAGAAATGAGCTTAGAAGAGATGGACAAATTATGGAACGAAGCCAAGAAGAAAGGCATCGCTTAAAAGAAAGTGACTTTGCTATTTTAGAAAAAAAAACCGAAGAACTTATACAGCTTCTTAAGGCAAATCTAATATTACAGGAAAAAGATACTTCTTCCTGGCCAAAACGCTACCTCTGGAAGCATAAAGACTTTTCATATGAATGTATCTTTTCCGGTATGGCCTCACTCAGCCTGCGTCCGGAACCGAAATTGGAAGGCAAAAAAAATCCAGCTCCCATTTTTTATATGAGTCTGGGAAAATACGGGGAAGGTGTTTTTTACTGGGAAGGACCCGACAAAGAAAGAATTGAAATAAATACAGAGTTCTTACTGAAATTAGAAGAAAGAGTTTCTTACTTTGAGAATTTGGAAGAAGGGGTATAAACCCTCATTTCTTCCGGAGAAGCAGGCGAGCCAGTGATGACTCGCCTGGGATTAAAAAAAACAATCGAGGTATTAAAAAACAAGTATGACAGAATCGGATGAAATCCTTTATAGACCCTCACAGGAAATTATAGACAATAGTAATATGACAGTCTTCATGAAGCAGGTCCAGAATAAATATGGAATACATTTCCATGACTACCATTCCCTGCACCGCTGGTCGGTAGAAAACCTTTCAACTTTCTGGAAAGAATTTGTTGAATTCAGTAAGATTCTGTTTGAAAACGAAGGAACAGAAGTCCTAAAGGAAGCTGATACATTTCATAATTCGAAGTGGTTTGAGAATAGTAAAATCAACTTCGCTAAAAATCTACTTCGCTTTAGAGACGAAAAAATTGCTATTTATAATGTCAAAGAAAACGGGGAGATTGATTTTCTTAGTTATGCAGAACTGTATAATAAAGTTCATTCTCTTCAGCTTGAATTAAGAAAACGTGGTTTAAAAAAAGGAGATAGAGTCGCTGCTTACATTCCCAATTGCAAGGAAACCGTAATCGCTATGCTCGCTGTTACCTCTCTCGGTGGGATATGGAGTAGTGCTTCTCCTGACTTTGCCACTCAATCGGTAATCGATAGGTTTAGTCAGATTGAACCAACCTTCCTGTTTACAGCCAATGCCTATTCCTACAGGGGCAAGACATTTCCGATTCTTCCGGGTCTTTCTGAAATCCTGCATAAAATCCCTTCTATACAGGAAGTATTTGTTGTAGATTATTTACCTGTAGACTCTGCTTCTTCTAAACTTTCTTATACACCCTTCTCTTCTTTGATTGGAAAAGATATAAAGGAAGAAATTGAGTTTGCTGAAATCACATTTCAGGATCCGGTTTATATCATGTATTCTTCCGGAACAACCGGATTACCCAAATGTATCGTGCAGGGGCCCGGAGTCTTAATTAACCATCTGAAAGAGCATATCCTGCACACTGATCTGAAACGAGAAGATGTGATTTTCTACTTTAGTACCTGCGGATGGATGATGTGGAATTGGTTAGTTAGTGCCCTCGGTGTAGGTGCAAGCCTGGTCTTATTCGATGGAAATCCCTTTTATCCGCAGCCTTCTGTTCTCTGGAAGCTGGCTGAAAAATTAAAGATTACCGTATTTGGAACATCCGCCAAATACATTGCAGCCTTAGATGATAATTCTTACCACCCCGCTGAAGAATGCAATTTGGATTCACTAAGATGTATTCTTTCTACCGGTTCTCCTCTGCTTCCGGAAAATTTTGATTTTGTCTACAAACATATCAAGAAAAATGTTCAGCTCTCTTCGATCTCCGGTGGAACTGATTTGAACGGTTGCTTTGCCCTTGGAAACCCCATTTTGCCTGTTCTGCGAGGTGAGCTACAGTGCAGGGGACTCGGTATGGATGTGGAGGTCTTTGACGAAGAAGGAAATGCCGTCAAGGAGGAAAAAGGAGAACTGGTTTGTAAAAAACCCTTCCCGTCTATGCCCCTGTATTTTTGGAATGATCCGGATAAAAAAAGATACCTCTCCTCTTACTTCTCACGCTTTGAAAACATCTGGTGCCACGGCGATTTTGCAGAACTCAGCAGATATTCGGGGATGAAGATTTACGGTCGCTCCGATGCAACGTTGAATCCGGGTGGTGTTCGAATCGGTACTGCGGAAATCTATCGTGTATTAGATAATTTTAATGAAATAGAAGACAGTCTTGTTGTAGGAAGAAACACCGGTTCCGATACGGAAATCGTTCTTTTTCTTAAACTAAAGCCTGAACAAACATTGGATGGAAACTTAAAACAAAAAGTGTCGAAACTGATCCGGGAGAAAACTTCTCCGAGACATGTTCCCTCAAAAATTATTCAAGCACCGGATATTCCCTATACTTTGAATATGAAAAAAGTTGAACTGGCAGTTAAGGATATACTGGAAGGAAGAGAAGTCAAAAATGCAGCTTCCTTACAAAATCCTGACTGTTTAGATTTTTATAAAAATCTAAATCTTCAATAAGTATATTCCTTTTTATGAATATTTTAATAGCCTCAGATTCTTTTAAGGGAAGTCTCAGTTCGGAGCAATTTGGAAGGATTGCGAAAGAAGCTTTCCTTTCAGTTTCCCAAACGTTTCGGATAGAAATCTATCCATTAGCAGATGGTGGTGAAGGAAGCCTGGATACCCTGCTGCATTATCGGGGAGGAGAAAAGCTTTCTTTACAGGTTAGAGGTCCCTTAAAAAATTCAGTTGTGAATGGAAACGTAGGGGTATTCTCCGACAAAACAACAGGAATTGTTGAAGTTGCATCCGCGAGCGGTTTCAACATGATTTTTTCGGAAAGAAGAGATATTCTTTCTTCCTCCAGCTACGGAACAGGAGAGGAAATCAAATTTTTACTCGAAAAAGGAATTTCTAAAATTCTTCTTTGTCTGGGTGGTAGTGGCACCAATGATGCAGGTACCGGAATTTTACAGGCTCTTGGCTTTCGCTTTCTAGATAAGAATAAAAATGAGTTGCAGATTTTACCGAGAGATTTGCCCGACTTAGCTTCTATTGATACAACTAAAGTAAATTCCAAATTTCTTGACTGCGAATTTCACCTGCTCTGCGATGTTACAAACCCCCTTCTGGGAGAAAAAGGAGCCAGTCGTGTCTATGGTCCCCAGAAAGGAGCTTCCGCAGAAGAAGTAGAGATTTTGGAAGCAAGCCTTCGCCATTATGCGAATATTCTAAAAAAACAGACCGGGATTTTGCTTGAAGAGATTCCGGGCACAGGGGCTGCGGGTGGAATTGCCGCTTCCCTGCTGGCTTTTGGAAAGGCCAAAATTGTTCCGGGCTTACAAACAATTTTAAGTTTTAGTAATATAATAGAAAACTTAGCTTCCGGAGAAATTCAAGTCCTGATAACAGGAGAAGGCAAGCTCGATGAGCAGTCCTTCTACGGAAAAGCAAGCCTTTCATTGTGTAAACTCGCCTATGAAAATAGAATAAAGTCTCTTTGCATAGCCGGTGTTATAGATAAAAATTTCTATAACAAAACAGAACCTTATCCAAATGCTGCATTTTCCTTAACAGATAGACCCATGAGCTTAGAAGAGTCTATAGAAGAAGCCCCCGAGCTGCTACTCTATAAACTCTGTATACAAATTGCCGGATTATTACTTACTCTTCCGTAATACCCAGTTTAGCTTCAACTGCTTTTATCCTCGCTGCCCACTTATTAAAGCTAACAAGGTGCTTGATATTCACCCTTGCTTTTTGAAATTCGGCAAAGGTCATTCCCCAGTCCCAGCCGATGTATACATCCGGCTTTTTAGGAGAGGTTCGCATACCTGTACCTCCGGCCACAATCGTACCTGCCGGTAAATGCAAGTGATCACTAATACAAGTTCCCCCACCAATCAACACATCGTCTTCGATAGTAGTACTACCCGCTACACCGGATTGACCGGCAATAATCACATTTTTTCCGAGAATCACATTATGAGCTACGTGTACCATATTATCAAATTTACAACCATCTCCGATTACAGTATCCGTAAGACCTCCCCTATCAACCGTACAATTACTTCCGAATTCTACATCATCTCCGATAATTACCTTTGCAATTTGTGGAACCTTGTGGTGAATTTTATTAACGGTTACAAAACGAAAGCCATCGCCTCCGAAGCTGGAATTACCAAATACTATAAAGTTTTTTCCGACCTTAACATCATCAAAGAAAACGCAGTTAAATCCTATCATTGCATTATCTCCAATTTCCACATTCTCCCCGATTTTAACTCCATCCTGGATAATACAATTCTTGCCTATCACTGAATTAGCACCTATACTCACGAAATGACCGATACTGCTACCCTCTCCCACTTTAGCAGTAGAATCGATAAAAGCAGAAGGGGCAATTTTTCCATCTGCTTTTTTAGCCGGATACATATATTCTAAAACTTTAGCCAGAGCCAGTTCAGCATTATCTACCAGTATAAGGGGTTTATCTATTTCCAGTTTTAAATCACGGTTAACAATAAGAGCTTTTGCACCCGAAGTTTTGGCTTTTGCAATATGTGCTCTTGCTGAAATAAAAGCCAAAAATTTTTCATTTTTTGATTCTAAAGGGGCAACTGATGTAATAAGGATCGATTCGGGAGAAGTAGTATTTTGGATTTCCGAACCGGGAAGTACTGCCTGTATTTCTTGTAATGTAAATTCTTTCATAACTTATCCTCTATTTCAACCAGTACTATGAAAAAGAATTATTTTGCTATAAATTTTTATTTCTGCTTACAATGGCTCTCCCATAGAGAAATAGGCATTTTCCCAAACTCCTATCATTCTTTGAATTTGTTGCAAAATTTGTTCACGATAGGAAAGATTCAAATCTCTTCTTTGATATTCTTCTTTTCGCAGAAGACAGGGTTTCCAGATTCCATCATTTCCGAATCGTAAACCATATATTCCCTCTCCACATAATTTATCATAAGAACAGGCCCTGCAATAATCAGTTCTCAGGCTACCCTTAGAAACATCCTTAATTTCTATATCTGAATTATTTAATTTATACAAAGCTTTTTTTCCACCAAAAGAATCTTTTTCTACAAACAAAACCGCCCCTTCATTCAAGAGGATAGTTTTTAAATGCTCAGGCCCCATCCAGACTCCCTTATAAAAATTTTTCGCTGTATTATGTCTGATAATAGAAATCACTTTCAGGTGGAGCTCATACTTCAAACAGAAAGATAATATAGATAAAAATTCGGTTTGATTGTATTCTCCTATAGAACAATTTATAAATACAGAGTAAGCTTTTTCTTTTAATCGAAGAATATTTTTCATCACTCCCTGAATAGTCTTTCCTTTTAACTCTTCTTGAAATATTTTATTATCCGTTGTGTGAAGACTGGCAAGAATACCATCTACTACTTCTGATTTCGGTTTTTCTAAAAATTTATCTACCTGCGTAGCATTAGTATTTAAGAATATTTTAGTATTCCGTTTTTCGATACTGTCTAAGAACGGATGAATGTTTTTCCAGAGAAGAGGCTCTCCACCGGTAATATTCAGTTGTTTTCCACCCAGATCCGTGAAAGCATTCGCCACTTCTACTAGCTCTAAAAGCCCCAAGTTTTCACCTTCCACTACTCCCGGTTTTTTTTGACCTTCATTATGACAAAAAAAACAATCCAGATTACAGCGTTCGGTTATAGCCAGACGAAATTTTCCACCTGCTTCATTGAAGATTCGGAACGCCTTTAACTCATTTAGAGAATTCTCTTTCAAATTCATGAACCACAAAAATTATTTTATTCAATTAAAACTGTAAAGTATTTAATTTTTTGTTCGTCTAATAAACAGGTGTAAATATATAAATATAAAAACATATATTACACAAATATTAAAACCTTAGACAATAAAATAACCAATCATATAGTAGTTTAACAATTTATTACTTGATCTTTTTCTCTCTTTGTGATATTTTTAATAAAAATTGGTATTTTTTCATGTCCCTTTTCAAAAAAAAGAAAAAAGTAATCCTTGCTGATGATCATGAATTGGTTTTAAGCGGCTTAGAAGGCCTATTAAACCTTGAGTGTAATTGTGAAGTCTTAGCTAAATGCAAAACAGGCAGAGATTTACTTCAGACAGTTGATGCAATACCCTGCGACCTGGTCATTGCAGATTTCTCCATGCCTGAAATTAATGGACTTGAAGCTTTGATCCATATAAAAAACCGAAAACCTTCCATTAAAACTTTACTTTTAACCGGTTTTGATGAGCATGAATTCATTACAACCATGATTAAAAGGCATAATATCGATGGTTATATCAAGAAAACCGAGTTAAACTCAAACATATCCAAAATAATTGAAGATATTTTTTCGGGAAAGCAATTCTATTCGGCCATCCCTGAAATTGAAACTCCGGCATTCGAACGTATAAAATCCCAGGCAAATAATCCTTTTGCTATATTAAGTAAAAAAGAACTGGAGGTAGTTACACATTTAGCATCCGGGCTGAAATACAAAGAAATTGCAGAAAAACTTAGAATATCTATCAATACTCTCGAAACCCATAGAAACAATATTTCTAAAAAAATGGGTAAGCTGTCTACTGTTGAAATCGTAAGACTCGCTCATGTATACGGAATTGCAAAAACAGAAGGAATCATCGGTCTGCAATCCTAACCCACATTTTTTAAGTGAATATAAGGAGTGAGACTTGTGCTGAGATTACTAATAGACTTGCTATAGCTCACTCAGCAACAACACAAACCTGAGTCGAAGTTATAAATTTTTATTCTTCAATTAACTTGTTTATATCGATTCCGAATTTTTCAAAAATGGAATTTTTTGCCAGTTCGTATCGAAGAAGTTCTATATTAAAATTGATTTTGGCCTGGGTTTCTCCAAGTTCGTTTTGAACTAAAGAATCGAGAGCATTTTTTACAGTCACCGCTGTAAATCTTCCTCTTCTAAAACTACTATACAATCCGTAGTAATAGGCTTCTGTAGACTTACGAGTTTCAACGGAATTGAGTAAAACTTTGTGAGAAGTGCTAAGAGCATCCAGACGGGTTTGAATATCATCCTCGATCTCTCTCTTCTTATCCAGTTCCATTATACTGACCTGTTTCTTTTGAATATAGGCATCCCGAACTCCGGCTTTCACACCGGGATCGCTTAAAGGATACATAAATTCAAGTTTTCCAACTACCGTAGGATATTTTGTGGAGGGAATTCCCCGATTCGAATCGGTAAAATTTTTCTGCGGAGATTCCAAATTTTGTCCCTGGGAAGAATAGGAAGCTGTGGCCCTGAGTACCGGCAGGGCGTTGTTTTTCGCCATGCTGAGTCCCATATCCGACATTTCTTTCTGAATTTGAATCGACTTCCAATCTGCTCTATGTTGAAACGCGTAATCACGGTCTGTTTCATAATTCAAGCCTGAAGGAAGCTTATCTTCGAGATCGGAAAGCTTGGAAATTTCCGAATCTTCCGTAATGTTCAGAGTTCTCATCAGGGCTTTTCTTGCCTTGTCTCTTTCCAGTTTAGATTGCTCTACCTGGCTCTGAGCCTGGGAGACCATTGCATTCCACTGGTTTATCTCGAAACTTTCGGCAAGCCCCAGTCCCATTTTACGACGAGTTAGGTTTCGAATATCGTTGGTATTCTTCAAGAGACGTTCATAGGTTTGAAGAGAAGCGTCTGCAATTAAATACTGCCAGTATTCAATCATGGTATTTACTACCATAGAAGAAACCTGGTAGGATAATTCCTGTTTCTTAATTTCACTCTGGTATTTTAGAATTTTCTGATTATCTCTTTCTAAATAACCAAAAGCATTTTTCAGAAGATCCTGACTCAAAGTAGCGGTTAACTTTCCCGTATAAAGCGGACCTATAGCCAGTGCGGAAAAAGCAGCTGGTGTAGTAGATGCATTCTCAAACGCGTTGCTGTCAAATCGCATGGTACTGGCTTCTAACTTCACATACGTTCCGGTTTCAAAACGTTTATCAATTCCGGCAGAAATCGTGTCGGTAGAAGTTTTTGTTCCGGAAAAAATATTTGCCTGGTTAAAGGGAAGCTTCTGCTTCTGTGCATCCAGATTACCCAGAACCCTCCAGGAATACTGAGATTGACTTTTTAAATATTCACTATCCGAACGCATCAACTCGTAACGGGCACTGCGAATTTTAGCACTGTTTTCCACTGCTAATTTTACAACCTGTTCAATACTTTTTAAGGTAACTTTTTTAGCTTCCTTAGGTTTTTCATTCTCTGAAAGGGAATTTATTTTTTCATCCAGGGTCTTTTCCGCCGAAAGAGGAGAAGTTATAAATATAGAGCTTAAAGTTCCCAAAATGAGAGCATGGAAAATAGTTTTAAATGTCATGTTTTTTGCCTTTTCTGTCATCATTTTTTTTGGGGCTTTTTTCATCATCTATTAATTTTGCCTCCCAGTTTTTTTAGATAGTTCCTTCTGAATCAAGGCCTCCCACTTCAACGGAAATCCCATTTAAAGCTGCATTACCGGAAAGTGTGTCCATACGGCTATCGTCTGTGAGATCATTAATACTCACCCCTGCCTGTTGTCTGGCTACTTGAAGAACAACTCCTTCCCGGTTGTGGCCGTATCCGTGCGGAATACAAATGACTCCGGGCATGATAGAATCACTTAATTCGTATGGAAGCTCAATTTCTCCTATTTTAGATTTTACTTTTATTCTATTTTTTTCGGAAAGTTGTAATCGTTTTGCATCATCCGGATGAAGAAGAGCCGTACAGGGTGTTTTGCCTGAGAGCAGTCTTTCGCTATTATGCATCCAGGAATTATTGCTCTTTAGCATACGCCTTCCAATTAAAAGAAATGTGTTATCGGATTGTCCTTGCTTTTCGCTAAATATATCTTCTAATCTCTGTTTTTCTGTTTTTAAAATTTCCGGGAAAAGAACTATTTTCTTATCTTTCGTTTTTATTCGGTCTAAGAGATTAGGTTTTAAGTCTCCGAGGTCTATTCCATGCGGATGCTTTTTTAGCTCATCCAGGTCCAAAAAGCCAGTTTCTTTCTTCGACTTACCATAAGGTCCTGATTTTAAAAGATAATCGAGCATACTTTCCGGGTTTATTCTCGAAGGAGAAAACTGTGGAGTCTTTCCCTTTCTTATCATATCCAGGGCTTTCGCTAAATCGCTAAAAATCTCCCAGTCATGCCGAAGACTCTCTTCCTTTAGAAAAACTGCCGGAGAATATTTGGCTACATTTCTTACGGCAAAAGCATTAAAAATCAGGTCATAGTGTTCCCTTTCTAAAGTGTGGCTCGGAGGAATTATTATATTAGCAAAACGACTTGTTTCATTAATATAAAAATCTACACTCAACATAAACTCAAGACCGCTCAGAGCTTTTTCCAACTTGTTTCCATTGGGTGTAGAGAGAACCGGGTTTCCGGCAGAAGTGATAAATCCTTTGATTCCTTCCGGATGAAGAATTTCATCTGCCAGGGCGGAAACCGGAAATTCACCGTTAAACTCCGGAAGGTTCCTGGCCTTACTTCTCCATCGATTAAAACCACATTCGCTATCATTCGAGAGAGAAAGTATATCTACAGCAGGCAGGGTAAACATAGCACCACCGGGTTCATCAAAATTGCCGCTGAGCAGGTTAATCGAGTTAATCAAAAACTGGCAGAGCCCTCCAAATCTTTGAACCGAAAGACCGATTCTTCCATAAACAAGGGCTCTTTTAGAAGATGTAAATTCAGTAACGATTTGCTGAAGGGCCTCTTCGGAAATGCCGGTTATCGCAGAAGTTCTCCCGGGTGGATACGCCAAAACAAAGTCTTTCAGCTCTCCAATACCGCTTATGTGGTTTTCAAATCGTTTTAGACGAAGAGTATTTCGTGTAAATAAAATGTATAAAAAAGATAAGAGAAGAAATGCGTCGGTTTCCGGTTGGATGAAAAGATGCCGGTCTGCTATTTCTGCGGTTTCGGTTCGTCTCGGATCAATTACAACTAATTTAGCTCCCCTTTCTTTTAAGTTTTTTAAACGTTTATTGATGTTCGGAGCGGTCATCATACTCCCCTTGGAAGCAAGAGGATTGGCACCCATCATTAAAAAATAATCAGTCCTGTCTATATCGGGAATAGGCAGAATAAAATGATGACCGAACATGAAATGCGCTGCAAAGTGATGGGGAAGCTGGTCCACAGAGGAAGCAGAAAAAAGATTTCTTGTTTTTAATTTGTTAAAGAACTTACTTCCGAATAAGATAGTCCCGTAATTATGTACACTCGGATTTCCGAGATAGGCCCCGATAGAATCATCCCCGTATTTAGTCTGGATTTTATGAATACTTTCTGCCACTTCTATATAAGCGTCTTCATAAGAAATCCTTTCCCATTTGGAACCAATTCTTTTTACAGGAAAGCGAAGTCTATCCTTATCTTCATAAATCGTTTTAAGTTCAGGGCCTTTGGGACAAATGTGGCCTGTGCTGAAAGGGTCTTCTTTATCGGCTCGAATGCTGAGGATTTTATCTCCTTCCATCTCAAAACGGAGACCGCAGATGGCTTCACATAAATTACAGGAACGATAGATTTCTTTCATAGTGTATTCCTTTTTTATAGTTTCATAGAGGACTGACGATTAAAATTTTTCCATCCAGCACTTCTACGACTTTTATTTCTGTAAAAGCGGATATGGCTTTTCTATCTTTTGACATGGCTTTTATATTCTTCATGCTTCCCTGAAAAACAATCTGGATTTCCCCCATTCCTCCTTCCGGTATACTAAGATATACCTTACCTGTTTTACCGATAGCTTCTTCTACATTCCTTTCGTGAACTTCCTGTAATCCTTTTACTTTGGCCAGTATATAGACTTCCATGAAAGCAGCAATGAACCCGAAGATAACCGAGACAAAAACACTCTGAAAGAGGTCGAACTTTAAAACTTCGAGGCAAACAATACCCATCCAGCCACTGGCAAGGAACAGCATCAGGATGGCCTGAACAGAGAAAAATTTGAAATCTACATCCGAGTCAAGGGCATCGGAAGGGTCATCCATTTCCACATCGTCCGAACCAAAAAAAGAAAGAGCCATCTTAATCAGGTAAATAGAGGTTCCACCTATGGCCATATACCAGAAAATTTTATTCGCAAATGCGATTTCAGGATTTATGAGTGTCATAAAAGCAGGAGATAAGAGTTTTCAGAAAGGGTCAAACTTTTTTGGGAAAACAAAGAAAAAAAGCCCGCTTCCGCAACCGGTGATATAATCGGAAATTCTCTTGACTATTAAATTATTATGATATAAACTGGGATATGTTTCAAGGAATAAAATGAATAAAAAAAAATTAACTTTAAGGAAGTATCGAGATATGAAGAAATTTCTTATTTTTATTCTATTTTCATCTCTTATACAATGCCGTACAAAAAAAGATGATACTAAGAAAGAAATGTGGTTATTACTTGCCTTTTTACCAAAAGCGACTTCTTCAAAAGTATCGGATGATGTTTTTACGCCAGATTATTACTCAACAAATAGCTCTCTAAAATCTTCAATCGATTCACTTGTTTTAAATGCGAATTCTATAGTATTTCAGAATCCATTTCAAGATAATAGTGGCAGTAAACCTTCCTATAGCATAGCTCTTAATGGAAATTTTGGAACGGGAAAGGGGCCAAACTCTACAGGTGAACATCACACAGGTACAGATTATCATCTCAATAGTAGTAATTTAACTTCGGTAAATTTATATGCTGTACATGATGGAATCATTTATACTACTAAATCATCCTCTAAATATAGGCATTATCTATCTATAACTAAAACTATAACAGATCCAAATGGAACTACGTTGGGAAAACTAGTTTCTATTTATGCTCATATAGACTTGGACCTGGATGAAACAGCAGGACTTAACTTGAATGGTTCGTCTGTGGTAAAAGGACAACTTGTATCTAAAAACTTGTATTCAGGAACAACCGGAGGTCCTCATTTGCATTTTGAGATTCGTTATTATCGCCCTAATGATAACCCATCTACTGATTTTTATGGTGGTATAGGAACTGATTCTTCCTTTATAAGTAAGTCTACCGGACCCTGGCAATATGGATATTGGAATCCAAATATGGGTTATGGTTTTAGTAATTCAGAGAAAAAGTTTTAATCCTGTTATTCATATTTAATAAAACAAATTTGATTTACTATGCAATAATAGTGTAATAAGCTGTGGCCCTTTATTTTGGTTCTTAAGCTACACTATATATTATCTTAATTTTAGAATATTAGTATTATGCTTTGAATGTATCATTTATTACTTTATTTTTTAACTGAAGATAAAGTCTGTCAAAATCTAAATTTATATAAGTCATTAAATCTGCAAGATAAGTCAAGCCATTTTGAACACTGTCTGAACTGAGTTTTACACCCATTCTCACCCGGTTCAATATGCCGATAATTCCCTCTTTATAGAGATTTAACTCTTCTTTAAACAAGTTCAAATTTATTGTTTTCTCAGGGTTTATGTAATGTTCTTTTGTTAAAAAAGAAGAGAATAGTGTGTAAAATAGACGTTCTATATCATTAGAAATGATATAATTACTGCGTAACCATTGATTATTTCTAAATACGGTACATTGAGATTCAAGTGTAAGAAGGAAAAATATTTTTGTAAAAAGTTCTTGAGCAGAACCTTGAATTATTATTTTCGAATTTACTGCATTATTATACTCGAAAGTTCCAATGCTGTGAGATTCAAGGTCAGAAAAATAGTTTAATATGTTGTTAATCTCAGCGGAGAGTCTACAGTAATCCTCTTCCGGACTCCCCAATGATATATTCCCCGGACATTCCATTACTTCAAAGTGTGACCAGAGAGGAGAGGTATCAAAACTGGAAGTTTCTCCGGTTTCATAATGAAAAATTTCTTTTCCGGGAAAATTCAATTGAATATGAATAGTGGCTCTTGTGGATTTATCGCTCATTTTCAAAACCATAATGCTATATAATTATTTTTTCTTGCAAGTATAAAATTATGCATTCCTTTTAAAAAACGCTGTGGATAAAAGTAGTTTTGTTCGACAGCTTGTCGATGCCGGGAAATATTATTTTCTCTCCCGTTCGAGACGATTTGGTAAGAGCTTATTTGTCGATATACGGAAACCGAGCTTTCTATTTTTCAGGATAGAATGGAAGATGTAAAACTCTGGTATAATGGCTATAACTTCTTAAGCGATAAGATATATAATCCTTATGATATATTATTATTTTTAGATAAAACTGAATACAAAAACTACTGGTTTCAAACAGGAAGTCCTTCTTTTTTGATAAAACTTTTAGAAGAAAGAAAATACAATACAATTAATATAGAACATATCGAGGTATCAGAAGATGGACTCGGTGCATTCGATGTAGATAATATACAGTTAGAAGTTCTTCTTTTTCAAACGGGTTATCTCACCATAAAAAAACGCGAGAATCTATATGGGGAATATATTTACACTCTGACTTATCCCAAGTCAAACGTAGCCTAAATTCCAGTTTTCTAAACTATTTTTTAAATTCCAATCCATTAACTGCTAAAACAAAAATATCCTTATTCAAAACCATGTAAAGTTCGAAGCTGGATATTTTAAGAAATATTTTCCACTCTTTCTTTGCCTCAATCCCTCACGACTGGTATAGAAAGAACACCATAGCTAATTATGAAGGCTACTACGCTTCTATTTTCTACTGCTATTTCACCGCTGTCAGTTTCTACGTGCGAACGGAAGAGCCGACTAACAACGGACAGGTAGACATGACCGTAATCCTTCAAACAAAAGTCTATGTGTTTGAGTTCAAAGTTATCGAGCTCACCGAAAAAGGTTCAGCTCTTAAGCAGATCAAAGAAAATAAATACTATGAAAAGCACCTATCTCCAGAAAACAAGGAAATCTATCTCGTCGGCGTGGAATTTCTCCAGAGATGAAAAGAATATTACGAATTATGAATGGGAAAGATTAACACTGCAGTAGAAAATGCAATCCCAAAAGCAATCAATCCAAAATTTAATTAGGACATTTATCGCTTGTCAATTTTTTTCTGATTGACAGGCAGAGAATAGCAGGGTATTCATTTCCTGTTCCTGTCGGGTAACCGCGCGAACCTTTAGGAAGCGAGGAAAGTCCGGACACCAGAGGGCAAAGGGACCGGGTAACACCCGGACGTTGAAAGACGATGGAAAGTGCCACAGAAAAGATACCGCCCTTTCAGGGTAAGGGTGAAATGGTGGGGTAAGAGCTCACCGCTGATTTCGAAAGAAAACAGGCAGGGTAAACCCTCCCCGGTGCAATCTCAAGTAGACAACCGTTACGAGTTTTGCCTGACCATGGTTGTGGGTAGAGAGCAAAGACCTTTTTTGAAAAAAGAAGGCAAGATAAATGGTTACCGGCCAGCAATGGTTACAGAATCCGGCTTATAGATAGGAACATTGGTATTATTATATAAAGGGGCTATATATGTTTAAAAACATTTTTTTACTGATATTTGTAGTTTTGTTTCTATTTATTCAGCCCATTTTTCCCGGTAAAGAAAATGGGGGAAACAAACAAAGTTCAGCCAAGACTTACTATTATAAAGATAGCCATTTTCAGATTTACTTAAAAGCAAGGAAATTCAAGAAAGGGGAAGTAATGGCCCTCATTCTTAAGGCCAATCCCAGAAGTCAGAATTTTTCCCCTCATTTGCTCCGTATAAAATGGTCCAAGAAGTGGTACAGGCTTCATAAACTGGGTAGCCAATACATCAGTTTTCTTCCGATTTCTCCCGGCATACGTCCGGAAAAGCATATCCTGGAACTTGACTACGGAACCGGGGATTTGAGTTTTCATAAAGAATTCAAAGTACCGGTAGAGAAGCAACATTATAAGCGTTCGAGTTTTAAAAATAAACGAAAAATTGCTCGATTGAAGACTCCTAAAAAGTTTAACCAGGGCTTTTCCAAAAAAACCCTGGCCTTTATCCGTCACTGCACTGAACTGAAAAACCAGGCTTTTCGCTCAAAGGAAAAGCTTCATCTTGAAGGTGACTTTAAATACCCTTTAAAAAGTACGTTTATCACAAGTTCCTATAACGCGGTACGTGCTTATAGTAGCCGAAATGTAAAAGCCCATAAAGGTGTAGATTTTCGCGGTAAAAAAGGAACACCTATCTATGCTATAGAAGCCGGTAAAGTAGTCCTTTCTAAAAAAATGTTTTTTGAAGGAGTTTTTACCATTATCGACCATGGAGGGGATGTTTTTTCTTTATACATGCACCAATCCCGTACCCATGTTAAAAAAGGCCAGTTGATAAAACGCGGTCAATTAATTGGAAGAGTGGGAGCTACCGGACGAGTTACCGGTCCTCACCTGCACCTCGGCTTACGGGTAAAGGGAGAAATGGTAAACCCGCTTTCTTTAATTGCATTAAATTTTTAATGATTGAGTAAGACTCTTCAGAATTTCCCGGATTTCTTTCTGGTGAAAGCTTTCTTTTACCAGATTTTCCCGGATTTCTAAAATAATGAAATTTCCACTGGATAAGGGAAGTAAATAGTATCCGGTTTTAGAATAACGGGGGCGCAATCTGTCGTAAAACGTCCAGAAAGCCCCTTTCCATTTTTTCTTTTTATATTCTCTTTCTCCTATAAACTTTAATTCTTCGATTTCTCCCCGGTTAACCTTTGTCTTCAAGAGGACTTCAAATTCCTTTTGAAGTTTATTAACTTCTGGCTTATAACGGGCCGGAATTAAGAAGAATCGGATATAAGGATATAGGTTTGGATCCACCTGTGAATAGGAAATGAGACCTATAAGGTTCCCTACTCCTGTCCGGCTATCAGAAGAAAGATCCTTTACCTTATGCAGAAACATATCCACGGGCAATTTATAATAAAGAGGGAGATTCGTATTCGCTACAAGACGGTTTTTTTCGTCAAAAGACCATTCCGAAAGACGTTGGTTGGTTTCGCCAAATCTCCATTCCTGTAGTTTTCGATAAGTGTAAAGTTCGGTAAATTGCAAGAAAGCAAAACTCAAGAAAACATTTAAGAAAATCGCGTAACCGCTTAATGCCACCCGGTAATAAAGAGCTTCTTTTAATAATTTTAAAAGAAAAACAATAAAACTATAAGCGAAAATAAATAAAACGGCAGGTCTTTGTTTGAGAAATCCTATAATATACAAAAGCAGGAAAACAAGAGAAACAAAAAGAAACTCCTGCAAAAAGTTAAGGATTCCTGTTTTTTTTTGAAATAAAATCCTGAGAATAAATATAGTAAAAATCAGACATATAGCCGAAAATATTAGAGTAAGAGAAGATAAAAGAGTAATGACGGGCAAGGGTAAATGTGCCTCGTGATAATAGATAAACGGTAATACAATACAAATATAAATCAGGCTTACTCTTAAGGAAAAGCTTTTCTGTCTCCAATAGGTGGAAAGCTTCTGATACAAGGTATTTTCTAAAGAAAGGATTTTCATAATGTCGGTACAAAATGACTTCTTAGCAATATTCAGGGCTGACTATGCAGCTTACAGTAAACTTGCAAAATCGTTTTTAAAAAACTATAGCAAACTCCTCGATATCTATCATACTGTTTTCCATTGGATTCCGGTAGAGTTTTTCATACTGTTGTTCCTATCCGTATTGCTTTTAATTATGTTCAACAGCGTTTCCCCCTTCACTCGAAAAGTAAACCTTATTTTCTCGGTATTGTTCATAGCCGCCGGAATGGCAATTTTAAATAAAATTACCATTGGCAGGTTTAGAGCCATTACAATCGGTAAAGCCTCTCTTTTCTTAATTATTCCCATCTACTTCTACTATTTCCTCGGAGTTTTCAGTGCATTTATCGCTCGTTTCGTAAGAAAAAGAAAACTGGGAAATCCGGGTTCTATAGAAAGGGCCCTTTTTAACCTGCAAATGACTTATAACGAGGCCATGGCCCAGGCTCACCAGCTCTTGAGTGATGGAAATTATGATGCCGCCCGCTTAAAGGAAAAGATTCAATACCTGAAAAATGCAAGTGACGGTCTATTAAATTCTCTTGAGAAATCTCCGGGAAGCTCACAGGATCCGAATAACCCCTAGGGCTATCGCAGGTGCATATTGCAGCACCTGCAGGCTTTACCCTAAAAGTCGAATAAGAGATCCCGGCTATGAGAAACATCGTTCCACACGATTAACTTATAAAACTCTTCTGTTTTTTTAAAGTAAGAATACGCACAATTATCCTGAAAGAGTTGCAGGGTGAAAAGCGGTTCCAAACTTAGAAGAGCCGTTGCAAAGCAACGCAGGAAGTGACCGTGTGAAACGATAAGAATGGATTTTACCGGTAAATTCTCCATTTTTTGAATAAATTTTTCTGCCCTTTGATGTACATGTAAAATTCCTTCTCCACCGGGATAGGTTTCTTTGGGATCCCTTCTTACTCGATTTACTATAATAGGGTCCAATTCTGTCCACTTTTGTCCTTCGAAATTACCACAACTGATTTCTTTCAAAAGAGAGTCTGTGTGAACCTCCTGCTTCAGACTTTTAGCTAATATATCAGCCGTTTCCTTTGCCCGTTTCAAAGGACTTGAAAACATAATGTCTGCTTGAAACCCGGAGCCCTGTAACCTTTGAGCCAGGGCTTCGGCCTGTCTTTTTCCTTTTTCATTCAGAACACTGTCAATTCCTCCACCCTGTACAATGTTATGCAGGTTGAAATCTGTTTCTCCATGTCGAACGAGATAAATATGCTCTACCACGATGTAAAGATTCGTAAGGAAGCTCTTTTCTACAAGCAGAATAAGGGCTTGACTCTAGAGGAAAAGGTTTCATCTTTTCTGTGTGCGTGTCGGGTTTCTT